>JAEEOX010000122.1 GCA_016284485.1 Bacillota bacterium
TACCGATGATATCGAACTTCCCGCAGGATGGGAAGAGGACAGGACGAAACTCATAGCCGACGGTGAGGAGTTCGATTCCATATATTTCAGGGACAGACTGGATCAGAAGGACCAGTATGAGGTCTATCTGGGCGGCAACTACGGAAGGGCTGACATCATTCCTGAGAACGGAGAAGGTAAGCCATCTCTTCTGATCGTGAAGGATTCCTACGCCAATTCCTTCGTCCCGGCGATCCTCAGCGATTTCTCAAGGATCACCCTGATCGATCCCAGATACTACAGGGGATCGGTGGAGGATCTGGCAAAGATGGAAGGCTTCGACAGAGTACTGGTGCTCTTCAGCACTGTCAACTTCAGCCAGCAGAAGCTGGAACTTACCAAGAGTCTTCTGGGGTGACGGATCATGGAAAGAAAGAATGAACTGGGCACCGTCAAGGTGGCTGAATACGCATTTGAAAAACTGGTGAAGGACGCCGTTGCAAACACCGACGAAAGGGAGACCATCGCGCCGGGCAGAAACAGCATCCTGATCGAAGAAGATGAGAAGGAACTTAAGATCGAGTTCAACGTGATCCACAAGTTCGGTACCAGCATCTATTTCACATCTCAGTCAGTGCTGAGCTATCTGGAGGAGAACCTCAAGAGACTCAGACTGGGCAAGGTGGTGAAGATCACCATGAGGATCGTGGGTATCAGGACCAAAAAGATCACCAAACAGAACATAGAGTTTTCCGTGGAGTTTTAAAGGTGGAACTTAGAGACAGCATCACTTCCCTGAAGGGGGTCGGCGACAAGAAGGCCGCTCTTCTGGAGAAACTGAACATACGGACTGTCAGAGATCTTATTTACACGTTTCCAAGGAAATATGAGGACAGAAGGCAGGTCACGAAGATCATAGAGGCGCCTCCGGAGGAGGACGTCCTTCTTGAGGTGACCGTCTCTTCTGTGAAGCAGCCGGGGCCATACTTCAGGAAGGCCCCGCTCAAAGTTTTTTGCGAGGACAATTCGGGCTCAGTGGAGCTTCTGTTCTTCAACGCAAAATATCTGTCCCGCTACTTCTACAAGGGCCAGGAACTGACTCTCTACGGCAGGATCTCATATAACAACGGAAGGCGCCAGATGGCTCATCCGGAGTTCCACAAGAGGGGGGACAAGGATGACCTGAGAGGGCTTTTCCCGGTGTATCCTCTGACGGAGGGCATCTCCCAGGCCCAGATGAGAGGTCTGCAGCTTCAGGCTCTGCCTTACCATCAACTTATCACGGAGTGGCTGCCGGAGAGGATAGTGGACGAGAACAATCTCTGCCCGCCTTCCTACGCGGTGACCAACATCCATTTTCCCAGGGAGGAGAGGAGAGCCCTTGAAGGCCGCTACCGGCTGGTGTTCGAGGAACTGCTCATCCTGCAGACCGGGCTGTTCTACATAAAGCACGGTGTAAAGTCCAACTCCAGGGGAGTCAGACTCGACAGTTCCGTAAAGGTGGACCCGTTTCTTAAGAGCCTGGGGTTCAGACTGACCTCCGGCCAGGAGCGGGCCTTCAGAGAGGTGGAGCGTGATCTGGAGGACGGACAGCCCATGAACAGGCTGGTCCAGGGAGACGTGGGCTCCGGCAAGACTGCGGTGTCAGAACTTGCCATGTTCAAAACCGTAAAATGCGGTTTTCAGGCGGTTATGATGGCTCCCACGGAACTTCTTGCGAAACAGCACATTCAGACGCTTAAAAAGGATTTTGAACCCTTTGGGATACGGTGTGAGCTTCTGTCCGGAGGCATGAAACAGAAGGAGAGGGCCGCTCTTCTTGAAGACCTAAGGAACGGAGACATCCAGATCCTGGTAGGCACCCACGCTCTGATCCAGCCGGACGTGGAGTTCAGGAGGCTTGGCCTTGTGGTCACCGACGAGCAGCACAGATTCGGAGTGGAGCAGAGGAACCTGCTCACCGAAAAAGGCGAGGATCCCAACGTGCTGGTAATGACGGCCACGCCCATACCCAGGACCCTGGCGGTCATCCTGTACGGTGACCTTGACATATCCATAATAGACACTCTGCCTGAGGGCAGGAAACCAGTCAGGACCTTCCTGAGATACGAAGAATCAAGAGGGAAGATCTACGACTTCGTCCGTGACAAGGTGAAGGAAGGCAGGCAGGCCTTCGTGGTGGCGCCGCTCATAGAGGAATCTGAAGCCCTGAACGTCAGGTCTGCGGAGGAAATATACGAGGAATTGTCGGCCAGGTATCCTGACCTGAAGGTGGCCCTGGTCCACGGAGCAATGAAGCAGAAGGACAAGGATGAGATAATGCTCCGCTTCAAGGAGGGTGAGATCGACATCCTGGTGTCCACCGTGGTCATCGAGGTGGGCATCGACGTGCCCAACGCTTCGGTGATGGTAATAGAGAACAGTGAACGCTTCGGCCTTGCCCAGCTCCATCAGCTGAGAGGAAGGGTAGGCAGAGGAAGCGACCAGGCTTACTGCATCCTGGTAAGCTCCTCCAAAACAGGCGTTGCCCAGAAGAGGAACGAGATCATGGTCAGCACCACCGACGGTTTCGTCATCGCCGAGGAAGACCTTAAGCTGAGAGGCCCCGGAGAGATCTTCGGCACCAGGCAGCACGGAATACCGGAACTCAACGTGGCTGACCTTGTGAGGAACGCGGACATACTGGAGAAGGTCAGGATCATAGCTCAGGACATAATCGATGAAGATCCGGGGCTGAACGAGCCGGAGAACCTGGAACTGAGAGAAAGGATAAAGAGGCTTTTCGGGGAGAATATTTCCCTGAACCTGTAGGAGAGATATGAGGATAGTAGCCGGAGAATTCAAGGGCAGAAAGATAGAGACGCCCAAGGGATATGACGTGAGGCCCACCACCGAGAAGGTGAAGGAGGCTTTGTTCAGCATGCTCAGTGACATGATGGAGGACAGCGTGTGCTGCGATCTTTTTTCGGGCACGGGCAACCTGGGGCTTGAGGCCATATCCAGGGGTGCTGCGGAATGCGTTTTTTGCGACAATTCCGGGGAGAGCATCAGGCTGATCAAGAGGAACATAGAGTACTGCAAGGCATCCGACAGAGCGGTGGTCATCCCTGGCAGTTTCGAGAAATGTCTCAAAAAAATGGATGAAGAGGGTATCAGGGCGAATGTTTTCTTCCTGGACCCGCCCTACAGAGAAGGGCTCTACGACAGGTGCCTGGAGCTCATAAGCCAGCTGGGGCTCCTGAAGGAGGGCGGGGTCATAGTCTGCGAGCACGGGAGAAAAGATGTTTTCCCGGAGGAACAGCATGGCTTCAGTAAATTTAAGGAGAAAAACTACGGTTCCGTCACCCTTTCCCTGTATCGGTAATCTTTACAAATACAGGGTGTTATGGTAAAATACAAGGGATTATGGAGGTGGGCATGCATACTAAAGCGCTTTATGCCGGTTCCTTTGATCCCATGACCTTAGGCCATGTGGACGTTATAAAGAGAGCATCCAAGATCTTTGACGAGCTTACCGTGCTGGTCACGGTGAATCTTGCCAAGGAATCCCTTTTTTCATATGAGGAGAGGGAGGAGATGATAAGGGAGGTCCTGAAGGATCTGCCCAACGTTTCCATCGACAGATGCGACGGACTGCTGGCGGACTACGTCAACAGCCACGGCTATAACGTGGTGGTGAGGGGTCTCAGGAACAACACGGATTTCGACCAGGAACTGGCCATGGATCAGCTTCACAAGCATCTGTACAAGGACTGTGAAACGGTTTACATAATCAGTGAGGATAAGTACGGGTTCATCAGCTCCAGCATGGCCAAGCAGGTAATATCTCTTGGCGGTGACGGAAGTGTTCTGGTGCCTGAGCCCGTCCTTGAGAGAATGATAAAGAAATACGGTCTTGATTGACCGGAAAGGGGATTTATTCTATGGAAGACACAACGAAAGTTTTGGATCTTCTCGATGAACTGGAGGATCTTTTGGAAGGGGCCACATCTGTGCCTCTCACGAACAAAATAGTGTTGGAGTCAGAGGACCTTTTCGGGATAATCAAGGATATCAGGCTGGCCCTTCCGGATGACATGCAGCAGGCTAAGTGGATCATTGACGAGAGAGACAGGATCCTGCACGAAGGCAAGGAAGAGTACGGCAAGATGATCAGAGAGGCCAAGAAGCAGGCCGAGTATCTGGTGGATTCCGACGAGATAACCCGCCGCGCCACAAAGAAGGCCGAGACCATCATAGAGGATGCCAACATCCAGTCCAAGTTCCTCAAGATGAAGACTTATGACTATGTGGACAGGATGCTCTACGGCATGCAGCAGAAGATGGACGAGCTCAACATGAAGTACTTCGGCGAGATGTATACCAACCTTGAGCATACGTTCACTGCGATCAATGATACTCTCACCCAGAACAGGGAGGAGATCAAGAGCCTTGCCTACAAGACTCAGAATGAAGAGGACGAACAGGAAACCAGATGATAACACCGAAAGACAACGGATATTTCAAGAATTTTCAGGGACACGACAGGTTCGATGTCCCTGAACCTGTATATAGGGTAACTGCAGGCATGGGCGGAGAGGCCTATCTCATCGTGGGAAACGATAAGGCGGCTCTCCATGACACCGGGATGGCCTGCTTCCACAGAGAACTGATCTCCAACATCCACGAGGTGCTGGATCCCATGGGCAAAACACTGGACTATGTCTTCGTGTCACACTCCCATTACGATCACATTGGAGCACTTCCTTACGTTCTTGAGGAGTGGCCTGATGCAGTGGTGTGCGGCGCAGAGAAGTGCGCTTCCGTATTCAGCTCCAAAGGAGCCCGCTGGACCATGGCGGATCTCGGCAACAAGGCAAGGATCCTCTATGGGGCGGACTGCGGTGAGATAACAGCCGAAGGCATGAGACTGGACAGAGCCCTGCAAGAGGGAGAGACGGTGGATCTCGGGGGAGTCAGCGTGGAGTTTTTTGAGGCGAAAGGCCATACGGACTGTTCAGCCCTTTATATGGTGCTTCCGAAAAAGATCCTGTTTGCCAACGAGAGCATGGCTCAGGTAAAGGGACCGGGAGTCATAAGCACTTCGCCGCTTAAGAGCTTCGCCCAGACCATAGAGTCAACGAAGAAGGCTGCAAGTCTTGAGCCTGAACTCATAATCGGGATGCATTACGGACTGATCCCGAAGGAATACAATGATCAGTTCTTCAGAGACTATATCGAGGAAGCGGAATGGGAGAGAGACATGATAGTCAAGGGTCTCAAAAATGGCCTGACTGATCAGGAGATATCCGACATCCACGACAAGATTTACTGGAACGAGAACAGGTCGCTGAACCAGCCCTACGACGCCTATCACCTGAACACCATGATCATCATAAGGCGTGTCAGGAAGGCGATTGAAGAGGGAAGGACCGACTATTGATACAGAAAGGGAGATATAGATGGAACAGAGAATTTTTGAAAACAGGGTGGAGGTCATAAAGTACAGGGTCCTCAGGGAACTTGCCCGCCAGACGTGGGCGGGAAACGACGCCTTCACGGCTTTCAATGAGATATCAAATGCGGTGGCCAAGAAGGGCGATCCTCCAATGAGCTGCTGCATCTACAAGGACAGAGCCATCATAGCCGAGCGCATGAGGATAGGCCTGGGAGATTATCACGGAAGCAAGGATACTGTCCAGGTGGTGACCATCGCCTGCGATGAGTGTCCCAAGTCCGGCCACATGATAACGGACCTTTGCAGGGGATGTGTGGCTCACAACTGCACTGAGGTATGCCCGAGAAACGCCATAGGTATAGACGAGAGAGGATACGCTCACATAGACAAGGAGCGCTGCGTGGAATGCGGACGCTGTGCAACGGCCTGTAAGTATCAGGCCATAGTCAACATGAGAAGGCCCTGTGAACGGGTCTGCCCCACGGGAGCCATAGACATGGATGAAGAGGGAAGCGCCAGGATCGACCAGGATAAGTGCATCGTCTGCGGAGCCTGCGTGTACGAGTGCCCCTTCGGCGCCATGAACGACATCTCCGGTATCGTGAGAGTCATTAATGCCATCAAAAACAAGTCAGAGGATCACAAGATCTTCGCTGCGGTGGCTCCTGCTGTTGCTGTGCAGTTCCCCGGAACCACTGTGGGACAGGTGTTCAGTGCAATCAAGTCTCTGGGCTTCGACGGTGTCTACGAGGTGGCCATGGGAGCCGACGAGACTGCAATAACTGAAGCAAAAGAGCTGAGGGAGAAGGGATTCCTCACCAGCTCATGCTGTCCTGCCTTCGTGGAATACGTGAACATAGAATTCCCGGAGCTCAGCAAGTATGTTTCGTCTACTCTTTCACCCATGGCTCTCACAGGAAAGGCCATCAAGGAGAAATATCCGGATTCCGAGGTGTTCTTCATCGGACCCTGCATCGCCAAAAAATGGGAGATCAAGACTGACCGCGCGGAGAAATATATCGACAGAGCCCTTACTTTCATGGAGCTTCTGGCCCTTTTGGACAGCAGAGACATCGACATCTCATCCATGGACGAGTATGAGCTGCAGGATGCCTCCAGATACGGCAGGGGCTTCGCCAAGTCCGGCGGAGTCACAGGCGCCATCACAAGAGCCATCAGGGAACTGGGCTTTGACGACATGGAGTTCGAGCCGGTGATCGCCAACGGCGCCCAGGAGTGCAGAGCGGCTCTCATGAGAGCCAAGGCGGGCAAACTCAAGGGCAACTTCATCGAGGGGATGATCTGCGAAGGCGGGTGCATCAAGGGTAACGGTACTCTGGTGAACAAGAAGAATCCGGACATGTACATCGATGACTACTGCAATTCAGCCATAAAGCAGAACCTGCTGTGATTCTGTAAATGGTGTATGCGGCACAAAAAACATCAAACAAATTAGGATAAATCGCTGATTTTTTGCACATTTATCGGTGTAATTATTGTAAAATACATACTGTTGGAATTTTATTACGAAAGGAAGACGGAAATGGCAAAGTATGAAGAATTAAAAGAAAAGATATTTGAAACAGTAGCTGCTCATCATCCTGAAATGATAGCCTGCAATGATGACCTGGCGGACCATCCCGAGGTTTCCGCTCACGAATACAGATCATCCCAGAAACTTGTGGAGCTCCTGAGAGGCCACGGCTACGAGGTCGAGTATCCCTATGCAGGACTTGACACCGCCTTTAAAGCTGTTTACGGGTCCAATGATCACAAGTATAAAGTAGCTATACTGACAGAGTATGACGCTCTTCCTGAGATCGGACATGCCTGCGGACACTGCGTATCCGCTTCCATTTCCATCCTGGCAGGACTTTCACTTAAGGACCTTCAGGACGAACTTGATACTGACGTTCATGTGATCGGAACTCCCAACGAGGAGGAAGACGGGGCCAAGTGCACCATGGTGAAGCAGGGAGTCTTCAAGGGCTATGATATGGCCATCATGGTCCACCTGGACGACAGCAACAAACCTTACTGCACTCTGCTGGCTCTCGATTCATACATGTTCAACTTCCACGGTAAGGCCGCTCACGGAGCCGCCGCACCCTGGGAGGGCGTGAACGCTCTTAATGCTGCTCAGCTTTTCGTGCACGCTGTCGACTGCTACAGGCAGCACGTGACTCCCGACGTAAGGATGCACGGCATCTACAGAAACGGAGGAGCGGCTCCCAACGTGGTTCCTGATGAAGCTTCCTACGAACTCTACACCAGGTCTGCCGATAGAAAATATCTTAATAAGATCAATGAGAGAGTCGACCTCATGGCAGAGGGTGCATGCCTCATGACAGGCTGCACCTGGGACAAGTATCCCACAGCTCAGTCATATGACAACCTCATCATTAATCCTACCGGAGTAGCCGCCATCAGAGAGGTGTTCGACGAACTTGGAATCGAGGAGAATGCAGATCCGGACAAGCTTTTCGGCTCTTCAGACATCGGAAACGTTTCCTTCGAGTGTCCTGCCTTCCATCCCACCATCCAGATCGTTGACCAGGGTATTCCCATCCACACCAAGGGCTTTGAGGCTGCAGTCAGGTCTGAAAGGGGTCACGAGGCCATAGCTCTCGGCGCCAAACTCATCGCCTGTGATATCGCAAAAATATTTACTGACGAAGACAGGATCGCTCAGATGAAAGCAGACTTCGAAAACACCAGGAAATGAGGAATGACCAATGTTAGATATTTTGATCACTAACGGAAAATATCCCGACTTCA
>JAEEOX010000123.1 GCA_016284485.1 Bacillota bacterium
GCCGCCTCCTCAGGTGTACGGTGTGCGGAATAAACATGAACTTCGTAGGGAACTCCAAGCTCCTTCAGAACGTCCACTGCCTTTAAAGCCACGTCCTTATCGCTGTCTGAACCCATTACAATGCCGACTTTTTTCATTCCGACCTCCTTCTATGATCGAATATTAATCATCTACAGTTCCATTCTATATAATGGCTGAGTCGATTCAAACCCTTTCGGGGTAATTTTCGGTGATATTTTTTGTGCTATTTTTCGAACGTTCGAATAATACCGAACTATTTCGTATTACATGTAGTTTTCATACGCAAAATATCAGGCCCCTATCTCCCCGACTCCGCCAGCTTCTCGCAGAACTCCTCAAACACCAGCACCTGGTCAGCAGGCTGGAAATAGTACTCCTTGCCTTTGGTATCATTTCCTGCGTAGATGAACATCCAGGGACCGGAACCTCCGTCTTCAAGATGCTCCTGACGCTTGACCACCTTTCCGTCCTTGATGATCTCCAGGAAGGTCTGCCACTCTTCATCCGTAAGTTCGAAGTCGCCCTTTCTCACTGAGTACTTCTCATCCAGCCAGCCGTACTCGCCGGGATTCTCTCTCTTATCGTGGAAGAACATGTGCTTGCCGTCCACCACATGGAAGAGATATCTCTGATAGCATGCGTTATAATTGATGTTCTCATAGGTATAGTAGAACTCGTTTATGTCCTCAGCCTTGATACCGTCGATCTTTATGGAACCGCCGTTGTTCCCTGATCCGGAGCATCCGAACAAAATAAGCGCCGGAAGCAGCATCATGGTGATCATCGTTCTCTTTTTCATACCATCCTCCTCATTTGTTGTCGCTGCTGAGCCTGAGCTGTCCACAGGCTGCGTCTATGTCTGACCCCAGTTCACGGCGGACCGTCGCCGGGATACCGTGTTTCTCCAGTTCCTCTCTGAACTCCTGGGCTGTCCGCTCCCGGCCGGGTTCATACTCCTTGCCTCTGACCTTATTGAGCGGGATAAGGTTGACGTGGCACAGCATCCCCTTGAGAAGAGCAGCCAGCTTTCTCAGATGCTCGTCGTCATCGTTGACTCCGCGGATCAGTGTGTATTCAAAGGTGACCCTGCGATGAGTCTTATCCGTGTATCTCCTCACCGCTTCCAGCAGATCCTTCAGCGGATAGGCCTTATTGACAGGCATCAGTGCGGATCTTTCCTCATCAGTGACTGCGTGAAGTGATATCGCCAGATTCACCTGAGGGAAATCTGACCCGAACCTGTCGATCTTCGGTATGAGACCGCTGGTGGATACGGTGATGTTCCTCATGCTGAGGTTCTTCCCCTTGGGATCGTTCATGATATTCAAAAAAGCCGAAAGACTCTCATAATTGTCCATCGGCTCTCCTATTCCCATCACTACCACGTGTGAGATCTTTTCATTTGTTTCGTTTTCAATGGCCAGGATCTGGCCGTACATCTCCCCTGCGGTCAGGGATCTCTCAAGGCCGTTCATGCCGGAGGCGCAGAAAACACAGCCCATCCTGCAGCCGGCCTGAGAGGATATGCATACTGAATTTCCGTACTTGTACTTCATGAAAACGGTCTCGACTCTGACGCCGTCCTCCATTTCCATGAGACACTTCACGGTACCGTCATGCTCTGATGTCTGAGATCTCACGACCTTTGGGAGCGCAGCGTAAACGCCGTTCTCTCTCAGCGCATCCATGACCCTGGCAGGGACTCCGCCCATTCTGCCGGGATCAGTCACACCCTTGGAGACCCATTTAAAGACCTGATCCGCCCGATACTTCTCAAGCCCCAGACGGCTCATCTCAGTTCTAAGTTCTTCAGATGTGAGATTCAAAAGATTCATAAGACCTCGCTCTTAAATGCTCGTCAGATGCGGTTTAAAGCTCTATCTCTTCTCCAGGCTTGATTATCATCGCATTGGGTGCCAGGCTGACGAAGGTCAGCGCGTTCTTTAAGCTGTAGTCTCTTCCGGGATCTGAATGTACCGGAACACTGTGTTTTGCACCGATCATGGCAGCGCATTCAGCAGCCTCCTCAGGTCCCATGTTGTAGTAACCGTCACAGGGCAGGAACGCGTAATCCAGAGGTCTCTCGCTGAGAGCAGCCATCTCCGGGATCTTGTCCGTATCTCCCGCAAAGTACAGTTCAACGCCTTCGATGGTGACGATATAACCTACGCAGTCCTTGTCGGAATGATTCTTGTTGTTGGCTCTCACAGACTCAACGTAGATGCCGTTTACGTCGAAATTGTTGTATCTGCCGCCCTCCAGAGCCTCCTTGTTCTGGACAACCACACAGTTGCTCTTCTGAGCGCACTTTTTCACCTGATTGTGGTCATTGTGCTGGTGAGTTACCAGAATGAGGTCCGCGGGGATGTCGTAATCATCGCCTGCATAGGGGTCCACGTAGCAGACAGTTCCCTTTGCTCCGATGATGCGGAAGCTGTTCCTTCCCATATACAAAAGTTTTGCCATGGTGCTTCCTCCTTCCTGTTATTAAACTTACGGACCGCCCGGACGCAAAACATCCGCCCCCGGGCACAGTCCTTCTATTTGTTGATTTTGACGACCCTGATCCCGGTCTTGTGACCGTTAAGGTCGTAGCTATCCTCAAGTCCGGCCTGGCTTTGGATGCTCAGTGCCAGAGTTTCAGTCATGATGTAGTCTCTGTGGATGTTCACAGCGTTCATGATGTCATCGTCGGCTTCGACGAAGATGTCGATGTTGTCCATCATGTCAAGGTCCTGAGCCTTGCGGATCTGCTGGACCTTGGATATCAGCTCTCTGGCGAATCCTTCGTCAATGAGCTTCTGATCAAGGGATGTATCCAGGATGGCGAACACATTGTTCTCCATGGCCACGGAGAATCCCTCCCTGGCTTCGATCCTGATGTCCAGAAGATCCTTGTTTACAGTAAACTTATTCCCGTCAAGCTCTATCTCCACCTCGCCTTTGGACTCGATCTCAGAGATGAATGCCTTGGGATCCGTATTTGCAATATAGTTTCCGAAGGCTTTCACCTGCTTGCCGAAGTAAGGTCCGGCCTGGCGGAAGTTGGGCTTCAGGCTGAAGTTCATGAATTTGTCAAGATCGCTTTCGAATCTGACTTCCTTGACATTCAGCTCTTCCTCGATAAGCGGAGTAAGGTCTGCGATAAGCTCCTCGTACTTGCCGTCCACCAGAACTTCGCTTAAGGGCTGACGGACCTTGATCCTCTCCTTCTCTCTGATTCCTCTTCCCAGAGATACCAGCGTCCTTACAAGATCCATTCTCTCTTCCACGTCTTTTGCGATGAGAGATTCGTCCGCCTTGGGGAAGAATGCGATGTGTACAGACTCCTCCCCTGTCAGGTTGGTGTAGATCTCGTCTGTGATGAAGGGTGCAAGAGGAGCCATGAGTTTGGCAACTCCCACCAGCACTTCATAGGTGGTGGCATATGCAGCCTTCTTGGAATCGGTAAGGTCTGTTGTGAAGAATCTCCTTCTGGCACGTCTGATGTACCAGTTGGAAAGGTCTTCGTCCACGAAGTCCGTGATGGCCTTCACCGTCTTCATGTGATCGTAGTCATCCATGAACTGGGTGACGTCCTTGATCAGGTTGTTGTACTTGCTGAGGATCCATCTGTCAAGTTCAGGTCTGTCCCCGTAGGGAACGTCGAACTCTCTGGGATCTATTCCGTCGATGTTGGCATAGAGCACGAAGAAGTTGTAGATATTCCTCAATGTTCCGAAGAACTTGGAAGCCACATCCTTAAGGCCTTCCTCGTCGAACCTGGTGGGCTGCCATGCGGGAGATACTCCCAGCAGATACCATCTGGCTGCGTCTGCGCCGTACTTATCAAGCATCTCAAAGGGTGAAACGGTGTTTCCCTTGTGCTTGGACATCTTCTTGCCTTCCCTGTCCAGGATAAGGTCGTTTACCAGGACGTTCCTGTAGGGCGCCTTTCCTGTAACGATGGTGGATACTGCCATAAGCGAGTAGAACCATCCTCTGGTCTGGTCGATACCCTCGCAGATGAAGTCCGCCGGGAAAAGCTCGCCGAAATCGTCCTTGTGTTCAAACGGATAGTGCCACTGCGCAAAAGGCATGGATCCGGAGTCGAACCAGCAGTCCATTACGTCAGGCACCCTGTGCATGACCTTGCCGCACTTGGGGCAGACCATGGTGACCTCATCCACGTAGGGACGGTGAAGTTCTATGGTCTCGTCGATGTTTTCAACGGCCTTCTCCACCAGTTCCTTCCTGGAGCCGATCACCTCGAAGTGTACGCATTCGCACTGCCATACGGGAAGCGGAGTTCCCCAGTATCTGGATCTGGAGATAGCCCAGTCCTTTACCTCTTCCAGCCAGTTGCCGAAGCGCTTCTCACCAATGTAGTCTGGATGCCAGCTGACTGTCCTGTTGTTGGCCACCAGCTGATCCTTCAGCTTGGACATGGCGATGTACCATGACTTCTTGGCGTAATATACCAGAGGTGTGTCGCATCTCCAGCAGTGAGGATAGTTATGCTCGATCTTCTCCTTCTTGTAGATCTTGTCACCCAGATATTTGATGATCTCGATGTCAAGTCCCTCTTCCATGACGAAGTGTCCTTCCCATGGAGATGTGGAAAATTCACCTTTCTCGTTTACAGGCTGAAGTACCGGAAGATCATACTTGACTCCGCAGTTATAGTCATCTTCACCGAAAGCAGGAGCGGTATGTACGATACCGGTACCATCCTCTGTGGAAACGTAATCCATGCATGTCACGAAGAAGGCCTTCTTGCTTGCAGGTACTTCCACGAAGGGTATGAGCTGCTCATACTCCATGTACTCCATGTCCTTTCCCTTCAGTTCCTCCAGGACTTCGTACTCGTCGGAGCCCAGTACTGTGGGAGCAAGGTTTTTGGAAAGGTAGAAGATGTTGCCCTCTTCCTTGCCGGACTTCATCAGGACCTTGACATAGTCGATGTCAGGACCCACGGTAAGCGCCACGTTGGAAAGAAGTGTCCAGGGGGTGGTGGTCCATGCCAGGAAGTACTCGTTCTGGGCGTCCTTCCTCTTGAATTTGCAGGTGAGAGTGTTTACCTTCACCATCTTGTATCCCTGTGCCACCTCGTGGGAAGCCAGGCCTGTCCCGCACCTGGGGCAGTAAGGAAGGATCTTGTATCCCTCGTAGACCAGACCCTTTTCGTGAGCCTGTTTCATGACCCACCAGCCGGTCTCGATATAGTCGTTTTTGAATGTGATGTAGGGATCGTCCATGTCAGCCATGTACGCCATGCGGTCTGACATTTCGGTCCACATCTCAGTATATGTGAAGACGGACTCGCGGCACTTTTCGTTGAATTCCCTGATGCCGTAAGCCTCAATGTCCTGTTTGCCGTTGAATCCCAGCTGCTTCTCGACCTCGATCTCCACGGGAAGTCCGTGAGTATCCCAGCCGCCCTTTCTCTTGACCTGGTATCCCTGCATGGTCTTGTAGCGGTTCACAGAGTCCTTGAGGGTCCTGGCCATCATGTGATGGATACCGGGCTTGCCGTTGGCAGTCGGGGGGCCTTCATAGAATACGAACTGAGGGAATCCCTCTCTCTCCTCTATGCACCTGTGCAGCAGATCAATTCTTTTCCAGCCTGCGACCTGCTCATTCTGTACGTCCTTAACAGGAGCGTCTTTCAGATCTTTGAACATGAATGGTTCCTTTCAAATGGTTAATGAATTAAAAAAGTCCCTGTTGGCAGGGACCGCAAAAAGTTGCTTCCCTACTCCTCTTCCCTTGCGTAGGTAATGAGGTCCTCGTTGATCTCGTTGGCAGCGATGGATACGGGTCTGTTCACATTGCACTCGGTAAGTGCGGGCTTGCCGTCGATGATGTCGCGGGCTCTCTTTGCCGCAAGGATCGCCAGAGTGTATCTGGAGTCAGCTTTCTTTCTGATTTCATTGATCGATGGATATAACATTTATTTCTCCTCCGTTTCCGTTGAATACTCTTTAACAAGCTCCTCGCCGGTAACATTGACTCTTGAATGCTCCGCGAGGATTATGGCCTTGACTCTGGCGACAGCTTCGTCCAGATCATCGTTTATCACCAGATAATCGTAACTGTCGACGAAAGCCATTTCAGAGCGGGCCTTGCTCAGTCTTAACTCTATCTTTTCCCTGGTCTCGGTACCCCTGTTCTCCAGTCTCCTCCTGAGTTCCCCCATCGAAGGCGGTACCAGGAAGATGAAGATGCCGTCGGAATAGTTCTCCCTTATCTGAAGGGCTCCCTGAACATCTATGTCCAGAAGAATGTCCGTTCCGGCGCTGAGTTTTTCGAGTACCGGCCCCTTGGG
>JAEEOX010000124.1 GCA_016284485.1 Bacillota bacterium
ATGTAGCTGCCAAGCTGGCAGAGATCCTCGGAATCGAAGCAGGTTCTTCCGAGCCTCAGGTAGCTGTGGTAATGTGCAACGGAAACTCGGCCAACGCCAAGAGCTTCGCTGAATATCAGGGACCTCTCACATGCTCCGCTGCCGCCACTCTGTACGGAGGAAACAATGCCTGCAAGTACGGCTGCTTAGGCCTGGGCGACTGCACCAGAGCCTGCAACTTCGGAGCGATCAAGGTCTGCGACGGCGTAGCCGTTGTGGCCAGAGAACTCTGCACCGGATGCGGAGCCTGCGCATCCACATGTCCGAAACACATCATCAGGATCGCACCTGCCAAGAACAAGGTGGTCGTCCAGTGTTCCAACACTGACAAGGGCGCTCAGACCAGGAAAGCCTGCGCCGTTGGCTGCATCGGCTGCGGCAAGTGCCAGAAGGTCTGCAAGTTCGAGGCTATCACCATCGAAAACAATCTTGCAAAGATCGATCCCGACAAGTGCAAGAACTGCGGACTTTGCTCCAAGGAATGCCCGACTCACGCCATCAACAACATGAGGGCCAAGAGGCAGACCGCAAAGAAGGAAGCTCCCAAGAAGGTGGAGGCAGCACCTGTCGTTCCGCCCACAGCGGGAGAAGAACCGAGAGTTAACGCTTAAAGACTCACTTTCTGTATTAAAAAGGAGCCTCGGATGAGGCTCCTTTTTGCGTTGCATTTCGGTGCGGAGTGTTTTAAGCCTAACTGAATGAAGGCAGGCGCTTTTCGATGATGTATGCCAGGAATCCGATGGCGATGCCGCTGATCAGTCCCGAGAAAAGCAGTACCGGGAAGTAGCTGAGGATCGCAGTGTTCTGAAGGAGCACGCAGGCTGTCAGAAGCTGTCCCAGATTGTGGGCAACTCCGCCGGCCATGCTGACGCCCACCATGCTGAAGAGCCCGGTCCTGTACAGGAGGTACATGATCACGATGCTGAGAACGCCGCCTGCGAAGGAGTAGATCATTCCGAAGACTCCGCTGAAGAGCAGTCCGGCCAGCAGGATCCTGGCCGCGTTGATGGCGAAGGCGTGCCTGAAGTCCATTCGGACGATGGCGATCAGTATCACCAGATTGGCCAGCCCCAGCTTGATGCCCGGTATGGGCACGGGCAGGGGGATCAGGAACTCGATGTAACTGAAGATCAGGGCCAGCGCCGCGAACATGGCGCTGATGGCGACCAGACGGGTGCGGCTGTCGGTCTTAGCCTGAGACGACATCCACATCACCTCCTCCCACGATCTCGCAGACCACCTTGTTGGGAAGGCAAACGATGACCTGTCCCCGTCCGGATATGGGTCCGTGGTTTACGCAGATCTGGTTGTGGCAGCTGGCGGACTCCATGAAGCACTTGCCGTCCCGGATCACAAGGACGTTCTTCATGGTCCCGGTGCCGTCGGAGGTGCTCTGGAGGATCTCAACTGTGCGGTCCTCGCTTAAGGGATAGACGCCGTAAGTCTCCCCGTTCACGGTCACCTTGACCTCCGGGTCATTAAGTGTCCGGGTGAGGGGAAGGACGGTGACGGCCAGGCCCACTGCCAGTATGATTATGAAAAGAATTATGTCTGCTTTCTTGATCATGGCCCCATTATATCATAAGAAATGTGGTTTTTTGAACCATTCTACAACTTATGTTCACAATATCTACAAATGAGTAGTTTACTATATACTCAACAGAGATAAAAACTTCTTCATAATAAATCCTTTCTTAAATAAAAAACATCTCTTTCGGGAGGCTTGAGCAACCACCTGAAAGAGATCTTTTTTATGGTCACGGCTCTGCGGTTATGATAAAATAGTTCCCATGAAGACCAATTCCCGCAAAAAATTCAAGACCCTGGCCATGTGCCTTCTGATATGCATCCTGGCCCTCGGAGGTGTTACAGGCTGCGGCTCGTCCCGGACGGACAGCTGGGCCGGCGTCAGTATGGATTCCTACTATTTCGACACCATCTGCCGGATCACGATCTACGGGCTGGACGACAGTCTGATCGGCGATGGGCTCAGCGAGGAGGAGTTCAACTCTCAGTGCACCTCCATCATCCGGGACGCCTTCAAGGAACTGGCTGCTTATGAGAAGCTGCTGAGCCGCACGGTGGAGGGTTCCGACGTGGACAGGATAAACCGCTCATCAGGTGAACCGGTGGAGGTGGATCCCCGGACAGTTGAAGTTCTGACTGCCGGACTGGGATTCGGAGACCTTTCGGCGGGCGCCTTCGATATAACCATCGGAGGAGTGACCGATCTGTGGAATTTCCATGCGCTGGACGAGGAGACTGCTGCGGAGGGACTGCCTGATCAGGCACTTTTGGAGGAGGCTCTGAAGCACGTCGACTACTGCAACGTGGAAGTGCATTTCGATGAGAACGAAGTGCGGCTGCTGGATCCTGACGCTGTCATCGACCTGGGCGGGATCGCCAAGGGATACATCGCGGACCGCATCACTGAGTTCCTGGCTGACCGCGGCGTTACCGACGCCATCGTGAACCTGGGCGGCAACATCGAAGCCCTGGGCGGAAAACCCGGGAATCATCTGAAACCCGCGGGTGACAGCGAGGGCGGCACAGTCAGACTGGGCATCAACGACCCGAGAGACGATTCCGGCAAGCTGCTCAC
The DNA here is from genome assembly GCA_016284485.1 of Bacillota bacterium. Classification (GTDB taxonomy): domain Bacteria; phylum Bacillota; class Clostridia; order Peptostreptococcales; family Anaerovoracaceae; genus RUG754. The sequence continues at coordinate 2,642 of JAEEOX010000124.1, forward strand.
CACCTTTGACTCCAGAGACGTTACGGTGGTGACCTCCGGCACATACGAGAGATATATTGAAGTGGACGGTGTGAGATATCATCACATACTGGATCCCAAGACCGGTTACCCGGTGGACAACGGGCTGATCCAGGTAACCATCGTGGCAGGCAAGGGCCATTCCGTGGACTGCGACGGGCTGTCGACGGTGTGCCTTGCTCTGGGCAGATCGGAGGGCAAATTTCTCATAGACGATCTTTCAGAGACAGGCATGTTCGGACCGATCTGGGCGATCTTCGTGTCGGAAGACGGCGAAGTCACTGAGGCAGGGGACAAGTCGGCATTCGTGCAGTAGGGCAGGGTGTGAACCCTGGAGCAGGAGAGACCGCGGGTGCGGCGGGCCGGACATGGCCCGGAAACAGGAGAGAAATGAAGATCAGAAGGATCATCAACATATATTTCAGCCCCACCGGAGAGACGGCCGGGGTGGGCCGGGTGTTTTGCGCAAGGCTGGCGGAGAAACTGGGCGTACCGGTGGAGAACGTCGACATCACGCTGCCGTCAGAGCGGCGGGGTACGTACGGGTTCGGCGAGGAGGACCTGCTGGTGCTGGCCGTTCCCACTTACGCCGGGCGGGTGCCCAATAAGATCGAACCCTACCTCCGCGGCATGTTCCGGGCAGAGGGTTCGCCCTGCGTGACGCTGGTCACCTTCGGTAACAGGGCTTTTGACAGCTCTCTGGCTGAACTTGCGGATATAGCTTGGAAAAGCGGCGCGCGGGTCATCGCGGGCGGAGCCTTCGCGGCGAGACACGCATTCTCTGACCGCGTAGGAGAGGGCAGACCATCCGGTCCGGACCGCGAAATGATGGAGACCATGGCGGAAAACACCGCCCAGAAGGTCCTGGATGCCTGTGAGAGCGACGATATCACGTCACCCGAGGAACTGAGGGGCAGCTACGAAAAAACCCTAAAAATCGACAATTACTACGTTCCACTGACCGAGACCGGCCAGCGGGCTGTTTTCCTGAAGGCGAAGCCTAAGGTGGACACCGAACGGTGTGTGGGATGCGGCACCTGCGTGCACAGCTGCCCCATGGGCGCCATCGCGGAGGACATCCTCAGCACCCCGGGCACCTGCATCAAGTGTCAGGCCTGCGTCAGGAAGTGCCCGGCGGGCGCCCGTTACTTCGACGACGAGGCCTTCCTGTCCCACGTGAGGATGCTGGAACGGGACTATGGGCGAAGGGCAGAGAACGTGGTGTATATTTGAGATGTGAAGAGAGCGCGGGCGCTCTCTTTTTTTGATGGTTTTGGGCTCGCGGATCGTATACGATTTCGGTAAATTGCACATGGGGTGCTTGGAAATAAGCTTTTACTGTATAAACTGAATTTTTTGATTTCGTACAGTACCAAAAGTTCATCTTTTACTGTACATTTGCAAAAAACTCAATTTGTACAGTAACTCTTTTCCCGGAATTACTGTACATATTGAAAATAACTAAATCTTACAGTAATTTGCTCCTGCAATTACTGTACAGGATCAAAAAACGTGTTCTATACAGTAAACATGACCCAAAAGGGAAAGAAAAAGAGGTCATCGTGCCCCCACACCAATCAAAAAGACCCCGCGCCAGCGGGGTCTGCCATTCATTTATTACTTCTACCTGTGTACGTACGCGAAGAATCTTCTCGCGGGGGTCTTGAGGAGGGCGTGGGTCAGGAGCACTGCCACGATCATGGAGCAGATGAACTGCCCGATGTTGCCGGGGACGGACACGAAGCCCACCGCCATGTTGCCGTAGACGATGGCGTTCACGAAAATGTAGACCACGACTTCGGTGAGGCCTCCCAGGATCATGGCCAGGAGCTCGTAGGGAGCCAGACTCAGTATCAGACGGGGTTTCCAGGTCTCGCCGCGGCCGGCAGCTTCCTCCGCCAGCCTGTCCTCGTGCAGGCGGCCGCGTTCGATGAATTCGCCCATGATGAAGGCCATGAGGCCTTTTGCGATGAAGGTGCCCACTGCGAAGATCACGTAGCCGCCGAAGATATCGGCAAGGGCGGCGCCCACTGAAGAGGCGATGGCACCGTTTTTCTTCCCCAGGACCAGGACGCTCATGAAGATGAAGGTGTCGCCCAGGTGGACGTAACCCTGAGTCAGTGGGTTCGGCACCTTGAGAGCGAAGGTGGCAAGACAAACCAGGCCCATCATGAGAGCCGTCAGTACAAGGTTGTCAGTTTTTTCGATCCTTCTCATTTGTCTTACCTTCTTTCTATTGATATATTAGCAAAAAAGTGTTATCCTTAAAATATGCAGAAATAAAGAAATTAAAGATAACAGTTTTGCTGAATAACTGAAATGAAGCCCATAATTCTGAATTTAGATGACAAAGAACGCAAATTTATATATGAACAGTTGTACGAGGCCCTGAAGGAACAGATACTGGACGGGTCCATCGCTGCGGATGAGAAGCTTCCGTCGCTGAGAGGACTTGCCAATGATCTGGGGATCAGCGTCACTGCTGTGGACCAGGCTTATGACCAGCTGGTGGTTGAGGGGTACATAATATCCAGGCCCCAGCGGGGGTTTTTTGCGAAACATGTGAGCCGCGGTTCCGCCGGCAGCACGGCCGAGGGAAGCCGCCGGTCAGGAGACCTGCTTAAGGATGACCAGGAGGGCACCTTCATCCACGATCCATCCTGCTTCGACTTCGCCAAGTGGAGGAAGTGTTTCAACGAAGTGCTCAGCGACCACTATGGCAGGCTGCTTTACGAGTCCGACCCGCAGGGTGAGCCTGAACTGAGGGAACAGGTGGCTGAATATGTCATGCGGTTCCGCGGGGTGGAAGCGTCTCCGGACAGGATAGTCATCGGCGCAGGCACCCAGCAGATGACCTCGCACATCGCCAGGATCCTTAAGAAGATGGGGATCAACCTGGTGTCCATAGAAGAGCCCGGGTACCTGCCTGTAAGGTCAATGCTCAGGGATGCAGGGTTCCAGATCAACAGGATCCCCGTGAAGGATGACGGCATCGACGTGGGGATGCTTCCCGGGAACATCCAGTCCGCGGTCTACGTGAGCCCATCCAATCAGTTTCCCACAGGCGCGGTCATGCCGGTGGGAAGGAGGTACGAGCTTCTCAGATGGGCCGGGGACAACGGGTCGGTGATCATCGAGGATGACTACGACAGCGAACTCAGGTATTTCGGCCGGCCTGTGCCGGCTCTCAAGAGCCTGGACGAGGAGGACTCGGTGGCCTATCTGGGGTCTTTCTCCTCCACACTTTTCCCTGCGGTGAAGATCTCCTACATGGTCCTACCCGATAAGATGGCGGCCATCTACCGTGAGATCAAGGGGGAGTACTCCCAGACCTGCTCCAAGTCGGAGCAGCTGACTCTGGCGCTGTTCATGAAAAAGGGCTATTATTATACCAACATCAGACGGCTGAGGTCCCTGAACTCCAGGAAGCTGGAGCGCACCGTGGACGCCGTGGAACGCTTCCTCAAGGACAAGGTGACGGTGCAAAACACCCGCTCCGGCCTGTCCGTGACACTGAGGATCGATCCCGGTGAGCCCGGGACGTCAGCGGACCTTGCTGAGAAAGCCGCGTCCATCGGGCTCGACATGGATCCCATAAGCGCGGTGACCGGTCAGGACACGTCGGCACTGACCTACTATTACAGTCAGCTGCCTATAGAACTAATAGATAAAAAAATCAAGGAACTGGGTGAATTATGGAGATGAAAACCAAGAAGACAGCCTTCGTCCTGGGCGGAGGAGGCTCGAGAGGAGCCTATGAGATAGGGGTCTGGCAGGCCCTCAGGGAACTGGGCATCAGGATCGACATGGTCTACGGCACGTCGGTGGGAGCCATCAACGCAGCCATGGTGGCCCAGGGAGACCTGGAACTTACAGCGTCCCTCTGGAAAGAGATGGAGACGGACACGGTCTTTGAGATGGACAGGGACAGCAAGCCCACCGCCTACGTCAAGGAGATAGTGGTCAACAAGGGCGCCGGCACCGGGCCTCTCAGGAAACTTCTGGAAAGATATGTGGATGAGGAAAAGGTGAGAAATTCCGGCATGGACTTCGGGATCACCACCTTTTCCACAGGCGATCTGGGGAAGCACTTCCTCAGGCTCAGGGACATTCCCCAAGGCAAACTCAACGATTTCATAACTGCTTCTGCCTCCGCATTCCCCGCGCTTCACGCCTATGAGATCGACGGTGTGAATTACATAGACGGAGGCTACGCGGATGTGCTGCCTGTGGGCATGGCACTGGAGGACGGAGCCACTGACGTGATCGCCGTCGACCTGGGCGGCTACGGTATAGTCAACAAGGACAACCTTGAAAAGGCGGAGCATCTGGTGTACATCAAGTCCTCGGAGGACCTGGGCTTCCAGCTGCTGTTCGACAGGGAAAACACTGTGAGGATCATGAGACTGGGATATCTGGACTGCATGAAGGCTTACGGAGTCGCTGAAGGCAAGTACATGACCTTCGCCAAGGGGGCCTTCGACAGGAACACCTTGAAGATGGCGGATGACCTGGGCGAGACCTTCAGGATGGACAGCCAGATAATCTACACCGAGCCGGTCTTCATGGAAAGGATCCGTGAGATCGTGGCGGAGGATCTCACCAGTGCGGACAAGCTGTCGAAACTGGTGAGCCTGAAGAGTATCAGAGAGATGATAGCCTTTGTGGAAGAGGAGAAACTCAAGGATGACATCAGGGACACCAAGGCGGAGAAACTGTTTTGCTACGCGGCGGCGCAGGACATCAGGAAGAATGGTCAGAAGAGCATCTTCAGCACCAGGACTGCCGCCAGACTGATACCCAAGATAATCAATTCAGCGAAGTTTTTGATAAAGTACGATCTTATTTAGAGGAGGCCGGACATGGATGAAAGGTTAAAGAAACTCATTGACGACAGCGATAACATAGTGTTTTTCGGCGGGGCGGGGGTGTCCACCGAGTCCAACATCCCGGACTTCCGGTCTGAGAACGGTCTTTACAGCGCCATATCCGAGTACGGCGTGAGCCCGGAGGAGATCCTGTCTCACAGCTTTTTCATGAGCAGGACCAAGACCTTCTATGACTACTACTGGAAGCACATAATCTACAGGGAGGCCAAGCCCAACAGGGCCCACAGAGCTCTGGCCAAACTGGAAAAGATGGGCAAGCTCAAGGCCGTGATCACCCAGAACATCGACGGGCTTCACCAGATGGCGGGATCAGAGAAGGTCTATGAGCTCCACGGCTCCACCCTGCGCTACAACTGCATGAACTGCAACAGACCCTACGATCTGGACTTCGCGGCGGATCCGGCTCACCAGGCCGACGGCATCCCCAGATGTCCGGTATGCGGCGGGATCATCAAACCCGACGTGGTGCTCTACGAGGAGCCTCTGGACGGATATCAGATCGACGGAGCAGTGTCGGCCATATCTCAGGCGGATCTTTTGATCGTGGGAGGCACGTCTCTGGTGGTGTATCCGGCGGCGGGCTTCATCAGGTACTTCAGGGGCCGCAACATGGTGCTGATCAACAAGCAGCCCACGGCCTACGATTCCCAGGCGGACCTGGTGATCCACGATTCCATAGGCACCGTCATGAACATGGATGAGGACTGATCCGACGCAAAAAATTCCCCTCAGAACCTGAAGGCATTGGTCTCAAGTACTTGATTTTGTACAAGGCTTGTGGTTTAATGTAATAGATAATGGGTTTATATGTGCCCGTATTCAAATGTATATATAATTTTTGCTATAAATCGCAGGAGGAAACAACACAATGAAAGATGTAGTAATCGTTGGCGCAGCCAGAACGGCTATCGGCAAATTCGGCGGAACCTTAAAGGACGTTCCCACAAGAACACTTGGTGCTACCTGCATCACAGAAGCTCTCAACAGAGCAGGCGTTAAGCCCGAGCAGGTCGACGAAGTTATCATGGGATGCGTACTTCAGGGCGGACTCGGACAGAACGTTGCAAGACAGATGTCCCTCGACGCAGGTATCCCCGTAGAAGTTCCCGCAATGACGATCAACAAGGTCTGCGGTTCCGGACTCAGAGCAGTTGAACTTGCAGCTCAGATCATCAAGGCCGGAGACGCTGATATCGTAGTAGCCGGCGGCGCTGAGAACATGTCTGCAACAGCATATTCAATGCCCAAGGCTCGCTGGGGAGCCAGAATGAACGAGACCAAGCTCGTCGACATGATGGTCAATGACGGACTTTGGGACGCATTCAACAACTACCATATGGGTATCACAGCTGAGAACGTTGCTGAGCAGTGGGGACTTACAAGAGAAGAACTTGACGAGTTCGCAGTAGTTTCTCAGAACAGAACTGAAGCTGCCATCAAGGAAGGCAGATTCAAGGACGAGATCGTTCCCGTTACCATTCCTCAGAGAAAGGGCGATCCCATCGTATTCGATACAGACGAGCACTACATGCCCGGTTACACCATCGAGAAGGCTGCTAAGCTTAAGCCCGCTTTCAAGAAGGACGGCGTCGTTACAGCAGCTAACGCTTCCGGAATCAAGGACTCCGGCGCAGCCGTCGTAGTTATGTCC
>JAEEOX010000125.1 GCA_016284485.1 Bacillota bacterium
TCAATCCCGTCTTTCGCAGGATTGGGTCTTTTGTTATGCTCTTTATCTCTTCGGCCTCATGTAGAATCTGCCGTTGACCTGCTCGGTCTTGATCACGTTGGTGAAGGCGCCAGGGTCTATCTCTTTGATTGCCTTGATCACCTTATCCGACTGGTCGCGGCCCACCACCGAATACAGGATGTTCTTCGCCTCTCCGGAGTAGCCTCCCTCGCCCTGAATGATGGTGGCGTCGTGCTGGGTCATCTCATAGATCCTGGCGATGATCTCCTTTGGGTACGCTGTGACCACCAGAAGGGTATCCTGCTGGTATCTTTTGTAGTATGTGCCCAGGATGGTGGTGATCACGTACTGATAGATTATGGAGTACAGTGCCCTGTCGAAGTCGAACAAAAGACCCGCAGCCACCAGCAGCACGATATTGCCTGCAAGTATGTAGCCCCAGGCGTCTATTCCCTTCTTCTCGCTGAAGTAGATGGAGATGAAGTCGGTGCCTCCTCCGGATGCTCCCGCAGTTAGGCAGATCACCGACCCGATCCCGCCCACGATGCCCGCGAATATGGCGATAAGGATCGGTTCGTACGTGATGGTGATATTCGGGAAAATATCCGTTAGTATCGACGAAAGCACCACCACGTAGAATGACTCCAGGGTGAAGAACTTACCTATGTACCTGATCCCGATGTACGCCGGGATGACGTTCAGGGGCAGGTATATCACCGAGTACGGTATTTCCACACCGAAAAACTGCCTGCCGATCTGCTGCACCAGAACCGTTATGCCGCTGAACCCTCCCGGGATCAGGTTGCCGGTCCTGATGAAGCTCTTCAGGTTGAAGGCAAAAACGCACGCCGCCAGTGTAAGGGCGGCGTACTTTATGAGTGTCTTCACTATTTTTGAGTCTTTTAGTTTAGTATTTTCCTTCATATTCCGCGATCACGACCAGCCTCTCAGTATCGGAGCTGTCGTCTGTGCAGGTGCTGAGCACCAGAGTCTCCGGTTCTCCGCCTCTCTTCGGGATGCTGTACACGTCATCCTCGATGGAGATGTACTTGCCCTCGGTCACGTTGTACTTGATGTAGCCGCCCTCCGGAAGCAGGATGTAGAGGTCCTTGTGTGCCTCCAGGTACTGGGGGTCGGTGTACTTCTTGAGCTTGCCGAACATCTCACCGTTATGCATGTTGTGTCCGTAGATCAGGCTCTCCACATCCGAGAAATCAGATGCGCAGTACGTCGAAAGATAGATGGATCCGGACACGGACCACCTGTGTTTGTAGTCTATGGTGAGGTAGTAGTAGTCGGATGTTTTGCTCTGGACCACCGGGTAGTTCACGTTGGTGTCCGGTATGTAGATCCATCCCACTATCTCGGAGTTGGCCGCCTTGAGGGCGGCGAAATCGATCTCCGGCAGGCCGGTGTCCTCCTTGTAGGAGCTGATGAACTCCTCTCTGGCCTCCTCATTGCTTGCCTCGATCTCATGATATGTGGTCAGTATCTGGATGATCTTGAAGCCTGAAACGGCGATCACCAGCAGAAGTATCACTATGATCAGCCAGCGCAAAAAATATCTGCCCTTGGATTTCATGTTCAGATCGTCCTCCTTCCCTCAAAAGATTTAAGAAGTGTAACTTCGTCCGCAAATTCCAGGTCGGATCCCACCGGAATGCCGTGGGCTATCCTGGATACCTTGATCCCCGCCGGATTCAAAAGCTTGGAGATGTACATGGCCGTGGCCTCTCCCTGAATGGTGGGGTTGGTGGCGATGATGACCTCTTCCACGTCCTGACCCTGAAGTCTTTTGATCAGGGACTTCAGGTTGATGTCCTCGGGACCGATGCCGTCCATGGGCGAGATCACGCCGTAAAGCACGTGGTAGGTTCCCTTGTACTCTCTGATCCTCTCCATGGCCATGAGGTCTCTGGGAGTCTCCACCACGCAGATCTGGTCCTTGCGGCGCCCCGGATCGGAGCAGATGGCGCAGGGGTCGCTGTCAGTCAGGTTCCCGCAGACTGAGCAGTGTTTAAGCTGCCTCTTGGCGTTGACCATGGACTGAGCCAGGGCATCCACCTGATCCTCGTCCTTGTCAAGGATGTGAAAAGCCAGCCGCTGGGCGGACTTCTCCCCCACTCCGGGCAGTTTGGTAAGTTCCTTTATTAGTATTTCAAGCTGTCTTGGATAACCGCTCATCTATTTCTCCTGGATCAAAGTCCGGGGATCCCCAGGCCGCCTGTGAACTGTCCCATGGTGCTCTGGGATATCTCCTCGATCTGTCTGATTCCTTCGTTTACAGCGGCCATGATCAGGTCCTGAAGGGTCTCCACGTCGTCCGGATCCACCACTTCGGGCTTGATCGTAAGGTTGGTCAGTTCCTTCTTGCCGTTTACGGTGACTTCCACTACGCCGCCTCCTGCGGTGGTGGTGATCTCCTTTTCCTCAAGATCGGCCTGAGCCTGCTCCATCTGTGCCTGCAGAGCCTGCATCTGCTGGAGCTGCTGCATGTTGAATCCGCCTCCTGCGGGTTTCTGTTTCTTGACCTTGCCGGCCTTCATTCCCTTTCCCATTTTAATCCTCCAATTTTATGTCTATGCCTATGGCGTCGCGGATCTCCTTGGCGTAGTCCTGCGACGGGGCGCTTTCTTCGACTATGTCTTCCGGATCCTCCACTACCACGCTGCCTCTGACAGAGCGCTTGAGCACCGAAGATATTATCTTGTCTATGGTGTCCAGCTTCTCTCTGACGTACTTGGCGGCGAATTCCGTGGCGACAGATACGGTGTATGTGTTCTGTCTCAGGCTCTTGAGCCTGGTCCAGCTCCTGATGAGGTTGAAGCTTCCTCCCGTGGTCTCTCCCTCGTCCATGACCTCTTCCCAGAGCTTGCTGAGTTCGGTGATCCTGGCCTCTTCCTTCTGGCCAGTCTCAGGTTCGGACTCAATGGGAGTCGCCGGTGTCTGGGGCACGTCTTCCCTGTGGACCTCCGTGGCCTTGGCCGGATCGGTTTCGGGAGCCTTAACGGGTTCCGGTTCCGCTTCTGCAGCCTTCACAGGTTCAGGCTCCGCTGCCTTCACAGGCTCGGGTTCAAGGGTCTTCACAGGTTCCGGCACGGGGGTATGCACCGCCGCTGCCTCCTTCGGGGCTTCCCGGATCACAGTCTCAGGCTGTACCGCAGGCTTCTCCACCTGCATGTATCTGCCTTTTGCGCCTGACAGCGCCACTATGTCCAGTTCCATGAGGATCCTGGGCTGGGTGGACCATCTGGCGTCGTTTATGGTCTTGGATATCCGGCGGATGGCCTCATCTATCTCCTCAAAAGATATATGGGAGGACTGCTCCCTCACTTTTTTGATGTTGTCCTCGGACATATTCAGGAGATCCTCGGGATCCCTCATGAACTTGGTGATCATCAGGTTCCTGTAGTGAGCGTTCCAGTCCTTCATCAGCTGCTTGGCGTCCTTTCCGTCTGAAAGGGCCTTGTCCAGAAGGGCCAGGGCTTCCCCGGTGCTCCTCTGAGATACCAGCTCCGTAAGCTCAGTGAAGAACTCGGTCCCCACTGTACCCAGGTAATCCAGCACCGTGTCTCTGTCGATCTCACTGTCTCCCGAAGCCAGCACCTGATCCAGTATGCTCAGGCCGTCTCTCACGGATCCGTCGGCGTTGGCCGCCAGAAGCCTGATGGCTCCCTCCGTGATGTTCACTCCGCGCTCTTCGGCGATCTGCCTCATGTCGGCCGCAAGCACGTCCTGTGGCACCCTCTTGAAATCCAGTCTCATGCACCTGGACAGAATGGTCTGGGGGAGCTTCTGGGGCTCCGTAGTGCAGAGTATGAAGATCACATTCTCCGGCGGTTCCTCCAGAGTCTTGAGGAGGGCGTTGAAAGCTCCTGAGGAAAGCATGTGGACCTCGTCCACGATGTAGACCTTCTTGCGCCCTGCCTGAGGCGGGTACTTCACCGACTCTCTCAGTTCCCTGATGTTGTCCACGCCGTTGTTGGAAGCGGCGTCGATCTCGATGACGTCCATGAAGCTGCCCCGGGCGATGGCTTCACAGCTGGGACATCTGCCGCAGGGTCTCTCACCCTTGGAGCTGCAGTTCACAGCCTTGGCCAGAAGCCTTGCCACTGTTGTCTTGCCCGTGCCTCTGGTGCCGCAGAAAAGATAGGCGTGGCTCACGGTGTCCGTCTCGATCTGGTGCTTTAATATTTTGATGATGTGTTTCTGTCCCAGGACCTCCGAGAAGACCTCGGGCCTCCTGGTGCGGTACAAAGCTTGATACATGTGGGCCTCATCCGTATACGTTAAAAAAGATCGCCCTTTGAGAGCTCCCCTTACTTAGAGAAGGCTTATCTGCGGCACATAAGAACTTCCGCTTATTGCTGCTTCCTTCCGGACCTGACAAGGTTCACGGCATCCCATTGCGCAGGACCCTAACCGAGCAGGCGAAGCTCTCAAAAGGCGATCTTAAGTTGTTCATTCTGTCGATATAGTATATCACCTGAGGAGCTCAAGGTCAAGACTTGCAAAAGACTTACAGCAGTCCCATCTCCTTTGCCTCATCCCTGAGCTGATCCCTGAAATCCGGGTGCGCCAGGCTGATCATGGCCCTGACTCTGTCCTTCATGCTGAGGGGCTTCAGATTCACGCATCCGTACTCAGTGACCACGTACTGCACCTCCGATGAGGGGGTGGTGATGCGGGTGCCCGTGGGGAAGCGTGAGACTATCCTGGAATTGACCGCACCTGTCTTCTTGCTGACGTTCACCGAGGTTGCGGCGATGAAGGACTGGCCGTGCCTGGCCATCTGGGCTCCCTGCACGAAATCCAGCTGTCCGCCTACTCCGCTGAACTGGCGTCCGGCGATGTTGTCGGCCACCACCTGGCCCGTAATGTCCAGGGATATGCAGCCGTTGACAGACACCATGTGGTCATTGGCAGCGATCACAGAAGGTCTGTTCACCTTGTGGTACGGCAGGAAATATATGTCCGGGTTGTGGTCCAGGAACTGATACATGTCTTTTGTGCCAAGGGAGAAGGTGGCAACACTCTTGCCTTTGTAGTTCCCCTTGTACTTGTTGGTGACGTTCCCGTTCTTTATGAGGAATGCCAGGGCGTCATTCATCATCTCGGTGTGCACGCCCAGGTCGTTTCTGTCCTTGAGGCCGAAGCCCACTGCGTTGGCTATGCCGCCGATCCCCAGCTGCAGGCAGGATGCATCCGGTATCCTGTCCAGAATATAGTTGGAGATCAGTTCTACCTCATGGGTCTTCTCGATGTTGCCCACCTCGAAGAGTTCCTCGTCGTACTCCACGATGTAGTCCGCCTCGGACACGTGGATCAGGTTCTCCTCGCCGTAGGTGTAGGGCACGTGGCGGTTCACCTGAAGCACCACCTTACAGTCCGTCTTGAGAAGATATGAGCTCAGGGCCACTCCCGACGCTCCGAAGCTGCAGTATCCGTAATCGTCAGGCAGGGACACCTCCATGAAAGCCACGTCCGGCGGACATGTCTCCCTGCACCAGATCTCGTTCTGGCTCAGGTGCACCGAGGTGTAGTCCACATTGCCCTGGGGCTGGGCTTTGCGCTCCATGGGCCCCATGAAATATGTAAGTATGCTGAAATGCTCCGGCTCCTGGAATATTCTCAGGGGCTTGCCCAGATTGGCGCAGCAGAGCCTGACGTTGTGGAGTTCCTCCGTCCTCTCTCCCAGGGCCCTGCACAGTCCGTAGGCCGTGCTGGAAGCAGTACCGATATACACATCGTCCCCGCTTTTCACGCATTTCACCGCCTCTTCAGGCGTTGTCAATTTCTCTCTATAGATCTCTCTCCAGTTGTTCTCTGACATCCTTTCCCTCCCGCAAAATATTGACGACCCATCTAATATATCCCCTTTGAGCGGATTTTGCAACCGTAGGAGACGCATCGCTTCCGTTGGGGGAGGATTTTTTGCGCCGGAACGGACACGATCCTTCAAAAATTGTGCTCCCAACGGAATGTATTGGTGCATCGCTTCCGTTGGTGGGACGTTTTTTGCGCCGGAACGGACACGATCCCCCGAAAAAAGCTCTGTCAACGGAACGATCCGCACCCTGTCTTCACCAAGCAAAAGGCCCCGCGTCCGCAGGGCCCCTTGCTATATAGTGTATGGTATTTATTTTTCAAAAACCAGCCTCACTGCCCAGACGGTACTGGTGACCGTCATGGCGGTGGCTAAGCTAAGTATCACGATGCTCATCTGGTCTCCTCCTTTTTTCTATTCTCTGGCGTCCAGCACGGCCATGTAGTCCTGAATGACTTTGACGCACTCCTCGATGGAGAGCTTACCGGTGTTCAGACATAGGTCATAGTTTCTGGAATCCAGCCAGTCACGGTCTGTGTAGTATTTGTGGTAAGCCGCCCTTTCGCGGTTGACGGACTCGATCTTCTGCATGGCTTCCGCTGCAGATATGCCGTCATAGCCCATGGCGAAATTTACCAGGTGTTCATAGTCTGCGTGAAGGAAAACGCTGATGACGTCTTCCCTGTCCTTAAGCACGTGGTTGGCGCACCTCCCCAGGATCACGCAGCTCTCGTCCTTGTCGGCGATGCTTCTTATGACGTCGGCAGTCATGTTGAAAATGTTGCTCTTTGACAGGTAGTCTCTGCTGGAGGGAGAAGCTATGTCTCTGGAAACATATTTTTTGAAAAAGCCTTCGTCGTACTTTTCGTCGGCGTCGGAGACGATGGACATGTTCACGCCGTGCTCCAGGGATACCAGCTGCAAAAGCTCCTTGTCATAGTAGTGTATCCCCAGCTCCTTGGACAGTGTCCTGGCCAGGAGCCTTCCGCCTGAACCGTACATTCTGGCTATGGTGATTATGTGTTTTGCCATTCTTTCCTTCCTCCTATTCTCCCTACTCTCCCAGGTATGCGCTTCTCACCTTGTCGTTCTCGAGAAGCTCTTTGGCGGAACCTGAGATGGTGACCTTGCCGGTCTCCAGCACGTAGGCCCGGTCCGCTATGTCCAGAGCCATCTGTGCATTCTGTTCCACCAGAAGTATGGTGGTCCCCGCCTCGTGGAGAGACTTGATGATCTCGAAGATCTGCTCCACCAGTATGGGCGCCAGACCCATGGACGGCTCGTCCATCATGAGGAGCTTCGGGTCGCTCATGAGAGCCCTTCCCATGGCAAGCATCTGCTGCTCGCCTCCTGAAAGGGTCCCCGCCACCTGCCTGTACCTTTCCTTGAGCCTGGGAAACTGCTCGTAGACCCTGTCCATGCGTCCGCGCAGGTCAGAGTTCTTCTCAGTGAAAGCACCCATCTCCAGGTTTTCCTGCACCGTCATCTGGAGGAAAACACGTCTGCCCTCAGGCACCTGGGAAAGTCCCTTTTCCACCAGTTTGTGGGCCGGTGTCCTGGTTATGTCCTCGCCCAGGAAGGTGATGGAACCGGTCTTGGGGCGGAGCAGCCCGGATATGGTGTTGAGGGTGGTGGACTTGCCGGCTCCGTTGGCGCCGATCAGCGTCACTATCTCTCCCTCATTTACTTCGAAGGATACGCCCTTGATGGCGTGGATGGCGCCGTAATAGACGTTGATGTCATCGACTTTCAGTAGCTGTCCCATTACTTCGCCTCCTTTTTCTTGCCCAGATATGCTTCGATTACCGCAGGATTGGACTGAATCTCCTTGGGGGTGCCCTTGGCGATGACTCGGCCGAAGTTGAGAACGGCTATGTCCTCGCAGACGTTCATCACAAGGCTCATGTCGTGCTCGATCAGGATGATGGCGATCCTGAATGTGTCTCTGATCTTCCTGATATTGTTCATGAGCTCCGCAGTCTCAGAGGGGTTCATGCCCGCCGCCGGCTCATCCAGAAGGAGGAGCTTGGGCTCCGTGGCCAGAGCTCTCACGATCTCCAGCCTTCTCTGGGCTCCGTAGGGAAGTGATCCCGCCCTGTAGTTTGCCATGTCCTGCATGTCGAAGATGGACAGAAGCTGAAGGGCCTTTTCGTGGGCTTCCTTCTCCTGCCTCCTGTACTTCGGGCCGTGGATCAGGCCTGACAGGAGTCCGTAATTGATCTCCCTGTGCATGGCGGCCTTAACGTTCTCTTCCACCGTCAGTTTGTCGAAGAGCCTTATGTTCTGGAAGGTCCTCGCCACACCCAGCTCACTCATCTTGGTGGTGTTCAGTCCTCTGGTGTCCTGTCCGTCGAAGAAGAATGTCCCTCTGGTGGGCTGGTACACCTTGGTCAGCAGGTTGAATATGGTGGTCTTGCCTGCGCCGTTGGGACCGATGATCCCTGCGATCTCGGTGGGCCCCACGGTTATGGTGAATTCATCCACCGCAGTCAGTCCGCCGAAGTCAATGCCCACTCCTCTTGTCTCAAGAATAGGCGCGGTCTCTTTCTCCCTTTCCGGGAGCACCGCGTAATCTATGGAAGGTTTGGACTCGTCATAGTTTTCGTAGGTATCGTAGATGGGTCCCTGGACCAGGTCCTCTCTGTACCTTTTTTTGTTGGGGTTAAACTTGAATTTGAACTTCATCAGTCCGCACCTCCTTCCGCCGGCGCGGCGTCAGGTTTTTTGCGCCTGAGGTATTTCTCAGCAAAAGCTGATACCCTGGACCTGATGGCCGGATTGTAGGTGGCGATCATTACCACTATGAGGACCACCGCGTACACCAGCATCCTGTAGTCCGCGAACTGCCGGAGGGCTTCCGGAAGCACGGTGAGGACGATGGCTGCTATCATGGATCCCCAGATGTTGCCCAGACCTCCCAGCACCACGAATACCAGGATCAGTATGGAGGTGTTGAAGTTGAACTTTATGGGAAGCAGGGTGGAATAGTTCAGTCCGAAGAGCACGCCGCCCATGCCTGCCAGCGCGGAGGAGACCGTGAAGGCCATGAGCTTGTTCTTCATGACGTTGAGGCCGATGGACTCTGAAGCGATGCGGTTATCGCGGCAGGCCATGATGGCCCTTCCCTGTCTGGAGTTCAAAATATTCTGTACCACGAACAGCGTCACCATCACCAGGATGAAGCCGTAGAAGAAGGTGGAGATCCTGTCCACCTGGGTGGCTCCCATGGGGCCGTTCAGAAGCATCCTGCCCTCCGCCGAAAGCCCGTAATCGGACTTGGTGGAGATGTGAAAGCCGTTCTCGTCGATGCCCGCATAGACGATGTTCATTATGTTCTTGATGATCTCGCCGAAGGCCAGGGTAACTATGGCCAGGTAGTCGCCTCTTAAGCGAAGCACCGGGATGCCGATGAGGAACCCTGCCACTCCTGCGGCCAGAGCGCCTGCGATCACCGCTGCAAAAAACCTTACAGGGTCAGCCGCTCCCATGGTCCCCATGATTCCGGACACCACTATTCCGGTGTAGGCGCCAACTGACATGAATCCTGCATGTCCGAGGGAAAGTTCTCCCGAAATACCTACCACCAGGTTAAGGGATACGGCCATAATGACGTAGGCGCAGATGGGGACCAGCTGTCCCTGAAGGGAGCTGGATACCATGCCCAGACTTCTCAGCACGCTTATGACGGCGAAGCCCAGTATGGCGATGCCGTAGGATATTATCTCGTTTTTCCTGTAGGGTGAGAGTCCCTTTGATGTGATCTTCTTCATGACCCTCACCTACACTTTCTCTGTTATCTTCTTCCCGAGGAGGCCGGTGGGCTTCACGAGAAGCACTATGATGAGCACGCCGAACACGATGGTATCCGAAAGCTCTGTGGATATGTAGGCTCTGCCGAACACCTCGATGACTCCGATGAGGATGCCGCCCAGCATGGCGCCGGGAATGGACCCGATCCCGCCGAACACTGCGGCGGTGAAAGCCTTGATGCCGGGCATTGCGCCTGTGGTAGGCATCAGCGCCGGGTAGGCGGAGCAGAGAAGCACTCCCGCCACAGCAGCCAGAGCTGAGCCTATGGCAAAGGTCATGGAGATTGTGGAGTTCACGTTTATGCCCATGAGCCTCGCCGCACCGTTATCTTCGGATACGGCTCTCATGGCCTTGCCCATCTTGGTCCTGGTGGTGAACATAGTCATGAGGATCATGATCAGTATGGCGATCAGGAGGGTGAAGACAGCCTCCCAGGTCACCGTCAGTCCGCCGTCGAACAGCCTGATGCTGCTGCCCATTCCGCTGAACACCGAGGTGAACACCTTGGGTGCGCTGCCCCAGATCAGGAGCGCTGCGTTCTGCAGGAAGTATGACACGCCTATGGCCGTGATGAGCACGGCAAGAGAGCCTGTGCCCCTCAGCGGTCTGTAGGCCAGACCCTCTATGATGATACCCAGTGCGGTGCATACTGCCATGGCCAGCACGACAGATACCCAGGCCGGAAGACCCAGGTATGAAGTGCCGCAAAAGGATATGTAGGCGCCGACCATGATCACGTCACCATGGGCGAAGTTCAACATCTTGGAGATGCCGTACACCATTGTATAGCCCAGCGCTATGATAGCGTACACGCTTCCCAGCGACAGGCCGTTGATCAGATTCGTGAGAAAGATCATTTTAAACCCTTTAAGCAGTCAGGGTATGCCGGCTCACGGCCGGCATACCTCTTCAAATCAACTATTAACTGTATGTTTTGCCCTGCGGCTTATCTGTCCTGATACTGTCCGTCCTTGATCACGACGACTACGGGATCTTTGGATACGGTACCGTCTGTGGACCATGTCATACCCTCGCCGGTAACTCCGTCATAGGAGAATCCTCCGGTGATGGCGGCGACCATTGCGTCGCAGATCTCTTCGTTGGACATGTCTGTGGTGCATCCTGCGGCCTTGAAGGTCTCATAGATGACGTACATGGTGTCGTATCCGTCAGCAGCGAACTGGTTGGGAAGTTCACCGTAAGCATCCTGATACTTCTTTACGAATTCAGCGACCTTGGCGTCGTCCGACCACGGGTTGAAGGGGGTCATGAGCATTACTCCCTCAGCAAGAGACGTGTCGAATCCTTCCATGTCCAGAATTCCGTCTAATCCGTCAAGTCCGAAGAATGTGGGTTCATATCCCATGTCTGCAGCCTGTTTCAGGATGACTGAAGCCGGTGTGTAGTAGATGGGAAGAAGTACTACGTCTGCTCCTGCGGACTTGCAGGCGGTGAGCTGCGCGCTGTAATCGGCGTTGGTATCATCGGGATATGTTGCAGCCTCTACCAGTTCCTTGCCATTGGCCTCCATCTCAGCCTTGAAGGCGTTGAAGATGCCTGTGGAATAGGGATCAGAGTTGTTGTAGATGGCAGCTACCTTTGCATCCGGATAAAGCTCCAGGATCGTATTTGCTGCTGTCTTGCCCTGATTGGGGTCTGTGAAGCAGACCTGGAATACGTTGTCCTTGCCGTTTGTTACATCTGATGATGAAGCGGAGGGTGTGATCTCGAATACTCTGTCTTCGAAGGTCTCGCCGGCCACTGCCACGCAGGATCCTGTCGTTACAGAGCCCAGCACTACCTGTACGCCCCAATCCTGTAACACGTGATATGCGTTGACAGCCTTCTCTCCGTCAGCCTCATCGTCCTCCATCCTGAACTCGATCCTGAATTCAGTTTCGGAAGCGTTGATCTCTTCGGCAGCGATCATTGCACCCTGTTTGACAGCATTCCCGTAAAACGATGCGCCACCGGTGAGCGGGCCTGTGGCTCCTACGTAGAGAACTGCTTCAGCTGATTCCGAGCCGCTATCTGAGCTGCCACCGGATGAGCCGCCGCACGCGGCCATGGCGAATACCATAACCAGTGACAGCATTACTACAGCAAACTTCTTCATAAATTCCTTCTTCATTTCTTTTCCCTCCGCAAAATTGCCTTTCACTTCTGATTAAAAAAACCTGCAGTCTATACTGCAGGCTTCAGTTCACCAAATAAGGATATTGTGACACCTTCTAGCTCCGCAGCAAATTATCACTATTCTCGCCCAGTACTACGACCGGGAGAATAATGCTGATAATTACAAGTACTGCGATTGCCAGGATCATCATGTTCACAATAGTTCCTCCTTTTTCTTAAGATGTTCCTATACTATCACCGCGATTACAGGTTGTCAACAAGTTTTTTGTGGAAAATAACGAATTTTTTAATATTTTTTGTGTGTTTTAAATAAAAAACATTCTGACCATAACAAAACCGGCGCCCTGAAGCGCCGGCTCACATCTATTCCGGTCTGACCCCGTCCCTGAGCCACCTGACCATATCCTCCTCGGATATGACGGGTATTCCCAGCTCCCGGGCTTTCTTGTTCTTGCCCGAGTTGGACAGTAGATCGTTGTTTATAAGATAGGATGTCTTGGCAGAGACGGATCCGGCGGTCTTGCCACCCTGGGCCTCGATATCCCGGACCAGGGCGTCTCTGTTGGGGTAGTTCACAAGGCTTCCCGTGATCACGAAGGTCAGTCCCTCAAGAAGCTGTCCTCCCTCTTCATAGCTCTCGTCCAGCCTGACTTCCTTAAGGAGATCGTCCACCAGTCGGTTCTTCTCATCATCCTTGAAAAATCCGGTATAGGCGTCCGCCATGACCTCTCCGATTCCGTCGATGGTCAGAAGTTCATCTCTGGTGAGACTCCGCATCGCCTGCCAGCTGTTCCTGCAGTGTTTTGCGATCAGGATGGCGTTGGCACGGCCGAAGTTAGGGATCCCCAGAGCGTACAGGAAGGCCGCAGGAGACACGTTTCGGGCCTTTTCAGCGGCGTTCACCAGGTTCTTGAGAGAAAGGTCGCCGAAACCGTCCATGGCCACGATCCGATCTCTGTGCTCCATCAGGTGCCAGATATCCGCAGGCTCCCTGACCACTCCCACGTCTATGAGTTTCTCCAGGGTCTGCTACGAAAGCCCCTCGATGTTCATGGCGTCCCGGGACGCGAAGTGGGCGAAGCCCTTGATCTGCTTGGCGGGGCAGAGGGGATTCCTGCAGTACAGTGTCTCCACACCGTTCTCGCTGACCACCGTCGTGGGTCCGCCGCAGACCGGGCAAATATCCGGGATCTCCAGATCGCCGGACTTTGTCAGATCCTCCGCGATCTGAGGGATTATCATGTTGGCCTTGTATACCGTGATCCTGTCGCCGATGCCCAGGCCCAGTTCACGCATTACTGAGATGTTGTGGACGGAGGCTCTGGACACCGTGGTCCCCTCCAGTTCCACCGGATCGAACACCGCTATGGGGTTGATGAGCCCCGTGCGGGATGCCGACCACTGGATCTCCCGGAGGGTGGTCTCCGCCGTCTCGTCCTGCCACTTGAAGGCTATGGAATCCCTGGGGAACTTGGCTGTGGTCCCCAGAGACCTGGCGTAGGCTATG
>JAEEOX010000126.1 GCA_016284485.1 Bacillota bacterium
TTGATCTTCCTCATTAATTCTATCTGTATGTCGTCCAGCTGCATTTTCAGTTCTTCGCGTTTTCTCTTGCCTATGCCGTGTTCGCCTGAGATGGTGCCGCCCATGTCTATGGCGGCCCTGTACAGCTCGTCTCTCATTTCATGATAGTTGGCAGGCAGACTTCCGTCCTTTTCGGCGTAGACGTTGTTGTGAACGTTGCCTTCGCTGATGTGTCCTACCGTATCGGTGACCACATTGTACTTCTTGGATATCTCGTGGAACACCTTCATGAGTCTGGGCACCTCCGCCGGAGGCACCGCAATGTCCATGGTCTCTGCCATGTTCTTCTGTGTGGCAAAAAGCGAGGTTGTCCTCATCTCGATGAACTCCTTCTGCTTGTCTGCCCCGTTATATGTCCTGCTTTCCACTGCGCCTGCCACGCTGCAGATGGATTCTACAGTCTGGCAGATGTTGAAAGCCGCTTCTTCATTTTCTGCGCATACGATGAACATCAGGTCCACTTTTCCTTTTGTGAGGGGCCAGCGCTGTCTGGTATGTCCCGCACATCTCAGGGCGGTGGAACGGTCCATGTACTCTATTCCGTCCAGGTGTATGCCTGTCTTGAGGCTCATGGTCACCGCGTCCGCAGCCTGACTGTAGCTGTCGAAGGCAGCGATTATGGTGGCGTCGTAGGGCAGCTTGGGTCTGACGCTGAGCATTATCTTGGTGACGATGCCCAGGGTGCCCTCAGAGCCTATCATGAGCTGCATCAGGTCATAACCTGCATTGTTCCTCTTCATCTTACCGTTGAACACGGTTATCTCCCCCGTGGGGAGCACCACCTCGATCCCCCTTACGTTGGACCTGGTGGCAGAGTTGCCCTCGGTGCGTATGCCGCCCGAATTCTCGCAGACCATGCCTCCGATCTGGGCGTTCTCATCGCAGGGCTGGGACCCGAAGGTCATGTTGGGTACGTTTCTCCTGAGATAGTTGTTGAGTTTTCTCAGGGTGACCCCGCTTTCCACGGTGACGATGAAATTCTTTTCGTCCACCTCGATTATGGAGTCCAGCCTCTCCATGGAGATGACTATGCCTGGATGAGTGACTATGGCCGCACCGCAAAGGCCTGTGCCTCCGCCCCTCACCACAACGGGAATGAGCTTCTCGTTGGCATACTTCATGATCTCCGAGATCTGCTGGGCATTCTCGGGCCTGGCTACCACGCACTCAGTGGTAGCCTCAGCCCTGAAATACGGGAGCGAAAGGTCATACAGGTACGGGGCAACAGCCTCGTCGCCCGTAAGCACTGCATCCGCCCCCAGAATGTTCTGGAGTTTTTGTTTTATCTCCTGAATTGCTATCATTGGTTCCTCAAAAAACCTGACCGTCCGGTCTGCGGCCTGAGCCGCCTGATCTTAGATTATCGTCAGTTCTGTGGGAAGTGTGCTGAGCTTCTCGGCACCGCCCTCGGTGACCAGATAGAGCTCGCAGCAGTTTGCGGTCTTCCCGTCCTGGAACCTGACGTTGGGGTGCAGGTTCAGTCTCATGCCGGGAGCGAGGACTGTCTTGTCCTCCCTGTTGATCATGGGATACTCCCAGATGTCCAGTCCCTGGCCGTGACCCATGTTGTTGACGCCGTCCTTGAGATATGCGCCGTAAACGCTCTTCGTCATGACGTTCTCTACAGCCCGGGCTACATCGCCGACGGTGTTTCCGGGCTTCATTGCCTCGAAACCTGCAGCCTGAGCCTCCTTAAGAAGCTCGTAACCTTCTTTAAATTCCCTGTCGGGTTCGCCGATGAACACATGTCTGGCCACCTCACTGTAGTGGCCTCCGGGAGCGGCGTGCTCCAGAACGATACCGATCTGGTCGCCCTCCTTCCACATGTGATGTTTCTCTCTGGCAAGAGGCACTGGGCTCCAGATGGGATGGAACCTGGTGTCTGTCAGCCAGTACTGGTCCTCAGTGTGAAGTTTCCATCCATAGGCTCCGGCCAGGTCGATGGCATCGTCCTCGTATACGCCGGGCTTCACAAGGCTCAGCCAGTAATTGTAGTTGTCCTCGTTGAGCTTGATGGTCGCCTTGGAGAGTTCCACCTCGTAGGGGCTCTTTCTCATCCTCATTTCCCAGACTTCATGGTCAAAGTACACCAGTTCCAGGCCGGGGCAGGCGTCCTTCATGGACTGCAGGAAGTGGGCGGATATGCCGCCGAATCCTGCATAGGCAACCTTGGATGCGTTGTGCTTCCTCAGGTATTCGCCTACACATTTTCCGGGAACAGTGTTGTATTCCATGCCGGGGATGAAGAGTACCTCGTCCACTGAGCCTTCTTCCTTTACGTATGCGGCGCCTACTCCGTCGTGGGCAAAGAACACCACCGGGCCTTCAGCGTCTATTACAAGGAATTCCTCGAATACTGAGATATAGTAGTCAGCAAAATATCTGAGCATGCCTCTGTGATTGGTCTGTCCCGAAGAACCCAGGACCAGATACCTGAGGCCGTTGGCTGCCAGTCTTTTGCGTATTTCCAATTGTCTTCTTTCGATCTCACTCTTTGGAGTCACTAACATATCATTACCCCCTTTAGATCATTCCCATCAGATGGGGCAGGAATGTGATGATCTGCGGAATGTAGGTCATGATCAGCAGCGCGATGACTCCGGCTATGACGAAGGGCCATACTCTGGATACCAGCTGCTTCATGGAGATGTTAGCCATGTTGCAGGCAACGAACAGGTTGGATCCTACAGGAGGCGTGATCTGTCCGATGGCGAAGTTGATGGTGGCCAGTACTCCGAATGCATAGGGGTTCATGCCGATGCTGTACACAACGGGCATGATGATCGGAAGGAGCAGGTAGAATCCGGAAGCGGAGTCCACGAAACATCCAGCGATCAGGAATATTATGGTGATCAGAAGGAGCAGGACCGCGTTGTTGCTGGACACAGACAGGAGTCCTCTGGAGAGGATGCCCGCAAGTCCCGACGTGGTCAGAATCCAGCTGAATGCTCCCGCGGCTCCCATGATGAACATGATTACCGCTGAAGACTCGCATGCCTTCTTGAATATCTTGGGAAGGTCCTTGATCTTGATCTCTTTGTAGATGACCATTCCCACGAAAAGGCTGTATACTACCGCAACGCCTGCAGCTTCGGTGGGTGTGAAGAATCCGCCGTAGATGCCTCCCAGGATGATGATCGGGCTCAGGATGCCCCAGAAGGCGTCCTTAAGTGCACTCCATCTCTCCTTGGCGCTGGCCTTGGGACGAACCACGATGTTGGCGTCCTTGCGGAGTATGAGTATCGCCGTGATGGCAAAGGCTGCTCCGAGAACCAGGCCGGGAATGATACCTGCGATGAACATTCCGCCGATGGATACCTCGGTGATCATGGCGTAGATAACGAAGGGAATACTGGGAGGTATTACCATTCCGATGCCGCCGGATGCCGCAACAACTGCCGTCGCGAATTTTTTGTCGTATTTGTCATCTTCCATTGCGGGGATCAGGGTCCCGCCCAGGGCTGCAACTGTAGCCGGGCCGGAGCCGGAGATCGCTGCAAAGAAGCAGGATGCTACTACTGTAACTACTGCCAGTCCGCCTTTTTTGTGGCCGATGAAAGCGTTGGCCAGACGGACGAGGCGCTTGGAGATGCCGGCATATTCCATTACTACACCCGCCAGGATGAAGAACGGGATGGCCAGCATGGTGAATTTGGCGATGGCCGAGTAGAATACGGTGGCCACCGATGAAAGCCCGAAGCCTCCATAGAGCATTCCGAGAGCTGCTGAAAGTCCCATGGAAGCAGCTACCGGCACGTCAAGAAGGAGCAACAGGAAAAATGATCCTATGAGTACTAATGCCATTTATTTCTCCTCCTCTTCGCCTTTTATAAGTTTCTGTATGTCGAAGATCAGGGTCATTATGACTGTGATGATGATCACAACGCCGCCTATGGGAAGCGCAAAACCCTGAACCGCCATGGGAATACCGGTGCTGGGCAGGATCTGGTCATACTTCAGATAGTTCTGGACCATGTTCCAGCCGGTGTACGTAAGAAAGCTTACGAAGGCGATGGATACCGCCGCACCGATGATCAGGAAGATTATTTTGCCCGCCTTGGGCAGATATTCTGATATTAAGTTGAGTGCTGTATGTGAGTGGGTACGATAGCAATAGGATATTCCGAACATGGAGATCCAAAGGAAGATCAGAACGATGACCTCCTCGGTGAACGACATGGGAATACTGGGTAAAGCCTTTCTCGCAACCACGTTCGCAAAGTTCAGAGTAACCATGATGCCCATTCCGATGACCATGATCACAGCCTCGAACTTAGCGAAGAAATTGTAAAACCGCTTCACTGTCTTCTCCTTTCCCAATAACAACGGAAGTCCTGTATCAGTTAAATATATACAGGACTCCCGTCAAACCTCAGATTCCGAAAAGAATCAAGTTAAATTTTAGCTATTAGCTGAATGTGTAGCCGAATGCTTCGAACAGATCTGCGCCGAGCTTGTCCTTATAGTCGTTGTAGATCGGAGCAACCTTCTCCTGGAATGCAGCGATCTGCTCCGGAGTAAGCTCGTCAACGATCTCTACGTTGGGATACTCTGCGGGGATTGTGGTGAGAAGGTTCTCGACCTTGTCTCTGGTCACCTGCTTCTCATAGTCCATAGCCTCCTGGCCTGCCTTCTCGAATGCAGCCTTTGTTTCGTCATCAAGGCTGTCCCAAAGCTTGGTGCTTACTGTGAGGAAGATCGGGTCATAGGAGTAGTTCCACATTGTGAGATACTTAACTGCTTCAAGTGTATTCTGGGAATACAGAAGGTCAAGTGTGTTCTCGCAGGCATCGATGGTGCCTGTCTGCAGTGAGTTGAATACTTCGGACTGGTTCATTGTGAGCGGGTCAGCGCCGATGTACTTGAGAAGTCCAACGTGCACTTCGGATCCGGGAACACGCATCTTCAGGCCCTGCATGTCTTCAGGAGCAAGGATGGGGTTCCTGTTGTTTACTACTTCACGATAGCCGTTCTCGCCGATTCCGATGCAGACAACGCCTTTTTCGTTGAGGGCTGCCTTAAGAGCCTCTCCGCCGGCACCTGCCATGTACTTGTCTACGTCCTCATATGTGGGAAGCAGCCAGGGGAATGCAGGAACGATTACCTTGTCGCAGATGGATGACCATACCAGAGAGTCCTGGATGTGGCAGTCGGTGGAGCCGTTCTGAACGAGCTCGATACCGCCGGCCTGGTTACCGCCGGAAAGCTGGTCGTTAGCGTAGATGGTTACTTTGTAAGCGCCGCCTGTGTACTCGTCAAGGAGTTCTGCGAACTTAGCAGCTCCGTCATACCATGTGCTGGTCTCGGGGCCGGAAATACTGAACTTCAGCTCGATGGGTTCTGTTGTCTCGTTGCCAGCGGGCTCGTTGCTTCCGCCGCCGCATGCTGCCATGGCGAATACCATGGTGAGTGCCAATAACACTACTAATAACTTCTTCATTTTTTCCTCCTTTACAACAAAACGATTGTTTTTTAGGTGCCAATATTTAAAGCAAATTACATGCCAATGCTTTTTGCCGTTAAATTGCTAAAATAACGGCTTTTGGTGCAAAAAACGCAACTATCATTTGCACCGTTGGCGCCAAAACTTTTGCTATAATTAAGTATAGCATATTATTTCATTTTTTAGTAATATTTATGTGGACAAAAAATGTTTTTTATAAGGTACACGGAGGCACAGAGATGTACGAAAATATCCTCTCAAAGGCTACAGATCTGAGACACGAGCTCCACATGAACCCGGAGCTTTCCGGCCAGGAGCGGGAGACAAAGCTGAGGCTCATGCGGTTCCTCAGGGACAATACGGGGCTGGAAATAGTGGACAGAGGCAAGTGGTTCTATGCGAAGTACACAGCTAAAGATCCTGTCAGGGGACCCATCGCTTTCAGGGCTGACATGGACGCCCTTCCGACCTATGAGGACCCGAAGCTCATGGCATATGCGTCCCACAGGCCCGGAGTTGCACACAAGTGCGGCCACGACGGGCACTCCAGCGCGATGTGCGTCTTCGCCTGGGATCTCTGGACCAACGGGGCGGACAGAGATGTCTACCTGGTCTTCCAGCACGCGGAGGAGGATGGCACAGGCGCCATGGAATGCTGCTCTCTCATGGGGGAAACCGGTATCACCGAGGTCTACGCGGTACACAACATGCCCGGGGTACCCTTCGGACACGCTCAGACCAGGCCCGGCACCATCAACATGGCCTCCGTGGGCATTGAATATACCCTTACGGGAACTCCCACCCACGCCAGCACTCCGGAGCTGGGGCGCAACCCCGCCAGAGCTCTGAGCGAGATGGTCCTTGCAATAGATCAGGCAAAGGAAGCCGTCGGCGCGAAAGGTCTGATCCTGGCCACGGTGATCCAGATAGATCTGGGCGAGAGAGCTTTCGGCATATCCGCCAGCAGCGGCAAGCTGCTCCTCACGGTTAGGGGCGAGAACGAGGATGAGCTTCAGGCCTTCATCGATTCTCTGAACGCCACGGCCGCTGAGCTCTGCAAGGCTGAAGAGCTTAGGCTCAACATCGAGTACTACGACAGATTCCCTGAGACCAGGAATGATGCCGGGGCGGTGGACAAGGTGCGCCGCGCCTGTGAGTCCATAGGAATGCCCTTCGATGAGCTGCCCGACCCAATCAGGACCTCCGAGGATTTCGGATACTTCCTGATGAAAGCCCCCGGCGCGCTGATCTGGCTGGGCGCCGGAGAGGACGTGGCTCCGCTGCACAACGCCGAGTTCGACTACAATGACGGACTGCTGGCAGAGAGCTGCAGAATATTCAGGGCGATAGCAGATCTGTAGATATGAAATGACGAGACCCCGCGGTTGGCCGCGGGGTCTTTTTAATACGTAAATATGCCGGGGATGTGGTTTTTTGTCGGTTTATTCTTTGCTTACTGTACGATCACGCTTTATTGAAATAGTACAGTAGTTATTCGGGCGTTTTACTGTACAGATCATGTTTTTTGAAATAGGGCAGTGAATATATCAATGGATCATACTGTACAAATCGCATTTTTTGATATGTTACAGTAAATCACAGAACCCTTTACTGTAGGATCTCATCTTTTTGATATTGTACAGTAAATCGAATAGACATTGTGACAGCTCCTGCATCATTCCGGGTCTTTGCACACGTCCACCCATCCCCGGGGCGAAGCGTACCGCTCCAGTTCGGGCACCGACAGTCTGACCGCGCTGTTGCCCGAGCCGGCCGCGGGATACACCGTGTCCAGCCCTTCCAGGGACTTGTCCAGGTAAACCTCGACTCCCTCGTTTACAGCGAAGGGACAGACCCCTCCCACCTCGTGGCCGATAAGTTTCCCCACCTCATCGTGGGGCAGCATCGTCGCCTTGGTGTGGAATGTGGCCTTGAACTTGGAGTTGGCGATGCGGGCTTCCCCCGCCAGGCAGATCAGTATGGGCTTCCCATCCACCATGAAGGACATGGTCTTAACGATGTTATTGGGCTCGGTGCCCACAGCCTGGGCGGCAAGGGTCACCGTCTCGCTGGACTGGCTGAATTCCAGGATCCTGTCCTCCAGCCCCAGCTCACTGAAATATTCTCTTACCTTGTCGATAGCCATATTGACCTCCTGCCTTTATCTCTCCGCGCAAAACATCCCGCCCGGATGTCCCCGCTGCGTTTTACTCTCTTAGTCCGCCAGGGTCCCGAAGGGATCCCAGGGCTCCAGCTCGTGGAGCTCGCCGCCCAGCAGTCCCAGGCTGGCGTCGTCCAGATATTTTTTGTTCACCACCACCTGGTAGACGAAGGAATCGAACCAAGAGTCGCTGGCCACGAAGTAGCCTTCCTGGCCGGCATCGCCGCCCCAGGAATTCTCGATGTGCCAGCGGTCCGGCCTGCCGTTTTCGTCCAGGTTCACGCCCAGTATCACCATGGCGTGGTTCATGGCGCTGTCGCCGTAGTCCAGATACTCCTCCTTAGTGAAGTTGAGTTTCACGTTGAAGAGCTTTTCCACCGCAGCTGTGTCGCGGTCGAAGTATCCGCCGTCACGCAGAGCGAATTTCCTGCAGTCCGAGCCGAACCATACGGGATGGCCGTCCTGAAGCTGACGGATGGCTGCAGCCTTGATCTTGTCCATTTCCAGATTCAGGTATGTTACCGGTCTGCCCTCCACTACGTTACCCAGGAATTTCACGGTGTACATCCGGTTGAAGGGCTTGTCCTTCGTAGGTCCGTTGATCATGCTGACGTATTCGGCAAGGTCAAGTCCCACATACTTACTGAAGAACTCCTGCGGTGTGATCCCGAACTCTCTGAAGAGAGTGCCGTCCTTGGATCTCAGGTTCAGGTCGAACTTCTTCGGAGGCTCGCCCAGAGAGATCACCAGCATCCTGTAGAGATCGTTGAGCATTTCAGCCTTGGCTGCCTGCACCTCCTCTGCGGTGCGTCCGGCCTGTACCATCTGCCTCAGATCTTTTGCGTCTTCTCTCAGCTTGGTGGTCATGTACATGTCGAAGAAGCGGGAGCCGGTGGCTGCCTCGGCGTCAGGATAGGCTTCCTTCGGCACCACGCCGTACTTCGCCACCAGGTTGAACAGCATGTCCCACTGGCCGCCGTCGCCCAGAGGCGCCAGGTTGAGGAACTGGTAGAGTCTGCCGTTTATGGGCTCATCCACCGTCTTCAGCACTGATTCAAGGAAATAGTTGCATTTTTCCAGCTTATCGTAGAAAAACAGATAATTCTGGGAAAGTTCGAAGTCTTCCAGATCATATTTCTTCATTATCTCGTATCTGAACGTGTTCAGCGCCGAGAATATCCAGCACCTGCCGCTGGCCTTCTGGTTGGTGATCTTGCCTGTCTTGAGATCGACAGAGAAGTTCATGGGAAGTTTCCTGGCCGCCTCGTAATCCGCCGCGGCCTCCATGATCCCGTTGTGCACTGCGGCTGATGCCGCGACTTCGTTGGCCCTGTCAGAATGAAAATCTTTGCTCATCAGTTCCAGAGCTTCCTGAGAAATACCGTTTTTTGACATCATTAACTCCTTCCGATCCTTTGGATCTATGCTCTTTCAATGTCCAGAATATCCACGAACCCCGTGAGTTCCAATACCTCGAATACGGGATCCGTCACATTGACTACTTTTATTGGCTTCCCGGCCATATTCATCTGTTTCAGTGCCAGGAGCATCACTCTGAGCCCTGCGGACGAGATGTAGTTCAGTTCCCCGAAGTCCAGGGTAAGACCGGTCAGTTCCTGCGGTTCTGCTTTCAGCGTCTCCTCCAGTTCCGGAGACGTGTTCGCATCCAGTCTGCCTTCTATTGCGATGTTCCACTGACCGTCATTGAAATTCTGTGTGATCGTCATGGTTTTGCGCCTCCTCTATCTGATCTTTTTGGAGAAAGTCAGGATGTTCCTGCCGTTCTCATATCTGTAATCCACGTCGTCCATGGTCTCTCTGACCATGTATATCCCAAGGCCGCCGATGTCCCTTGCCTCAGCAGGCGCGGTGATGTCCGGATCGGGCATCGCCAGGGGGTCAAAGGGCGTCCCTGTGTCTGAGAACTGAATGGTCATCACTGCAGATCCGTCCTTCTCCGTGACCCGGGACATCACTTCAGCGGTGCCCTGCCCCTCCGGATAGGCGTAGTTCGCAATGTTTGTGAAAATCTCCTCCGCAGAGATCTGTATCTTCATGAGAGTAGCCGGCGGGCAGTCGAATCTCTCCGCCTGTGCCGCCAGGAAATCGTTGAGTTTGTCCAGTTCGCGGGTGTCTGCGCTGAGCACGATCTCCTGTTTGTCGGGCTCCGCTTCCGCCGCCTCTGCCACGTCTTCCTCACTTCCCAGCCAGACGAAGCCGATCATGGTCATGTCGTCGAACTGAGGAGCGTCGCCTGCAAACTCGTATGCGCTGTCGGATACGTTGGCCAGGAGCTCCTTGGGCGTCTTCCAGCTCTTGCCGTTAAGCGCATCCCTCAGTCTGTCCATTCCGAACAGCTCCTCCTGTGAGTTGGTGGTCTCCGGCACTCCGTCGGTATAGACGAAGAATCCGCCGCCCTTCTCCAGATCGAACTCGTAGTCCTTGTACTTCATGCCGGGTAAAGCCGCCAGCACGAAGCCGTGCTTGTCCTTCAGGAAGTCGAAGTGTCCGTCCGCGCCGGCTACCGCCGGGTATTCGTGGCCTGCGTTGGCCGCTGTCACGTGTCCGGTTTTCAGGTCGCATATGCCCAGCCAGCAGGTCACGAACATCTCCGCCTCGTTGCCTTCGGCCAGCTGATTGTTGACGTCCGTCAGTATCTGGGCGGGGGTGCCTCCCTGCATCGCCCTGTTCTTGATGAGGGTCTTGGATATTACCATGAAAAGCGCCGCAGGCACGCTCTTGCCCGAAACGTCCGCGATGACGAAGGCCAGATGGTCCTCGTCTATAAGGAAGAAATCGTAGAAATCTCCTCCCACCTCTCTGGCGGGATCCATGGATGCGTAGAGAATGATATTCTTTTTCTCGGGGAAAGGCGGGAAGATACGGGGCAGCATGTCTGCCTGGATGTTTTTCGCTACATTGAGCTCGGCGCCGATCTTCTCTTTTTCTGCCGTGACAGCCTGAAGGTTCTCCACATAACTCTTGAGACTGTCCTGCATCTCGTTGAACTTGGAGGCCAGCTCACCGGTCTCGTCGCTGGACCCGGGGACGATCTTGGTGTCGAAGTCTCCGGCTCCGATGTTGGCCACCTGTTCACTGAGATTCTTCAGTGGGTTCGTAATGGTCCTGGCCAGGAAATATCCAACCACCGATACCGCCAGGGCGATTATCACGAAGGACATGATCAGGTTCATGATCAGGGCGCTCAGGTAGTTCCTCAGCCTGTCGGAGTGGGTATCCACCATCTTCTTTGTCTGGGCGGATACCTTGTCTATGGGCGCCACCACCTCGCTCCTTTTGATGGCAGTGCAAAGCGTCCAGCCGGTCTCAGGCACTGTGGATGAGGCGATGTACAGCTCGTTTCCGTCCATCACCGCAAAAAACGCATTCCCGTTATTGTATCTCAGCGACTGCCTCACCTTGTTCGGGTCGCTGAAGTGCTTGTCAAATGACGCCTCGAAGGTACCGCCCTCAGGCACCTCATAGGCTATGAAATCGTAGTTTTCACCCAGGAGGAAGCTGGTTCCCGTGTCGCCGAGGCCGTCGGCCAGTATCTCCTCCGCCATTATGTTGAAGAAAATATCCACGGCCACAACGCCCTTGATGGAGCCGTCGGGTCCCGCAAAGGTCCTGACTGCGGTGACGTAGGTATCTCCGAAGGGGTCCACATAGGTATCGGTCCAGACCACCTTGCCGGGATCCTCCAGAGCCCGCTTGTACCAGTTTCTCTCCTTAGCCACATAGTCAGGCGAGTAATTCTGCCCTGCGCTGTACACGTACATGATACCGCTTTCCGTCCCGATGTAGAACCCGTCGTAGGTGGAATTCTCCTCCATTTCTGCGGCAAATAACGCCTGTGCATAGGACAGCAGGTTCAGTTCCCGCGCCGCCTCATCGGTAAATGGCACGCCTCCGCACATCATGTACAGGGCGCAGAGATCCTGGGGATTATTGTATGATTTCTGTCCTACCTTATATGGGGACGGC
Organism: Bacillota bacterium; assembly: GCA_016284485.1. Taxonomy (GTDB): domain Bacteria; phylum Bacillota; class Clostridia; order Peptostreptococcales; family Anaerovoracaceae; genus RUG754. The sequence goes on from JAEEOX010000126.1 coordinate 11,631, forward strand.
CCGTAGTTGTCGGGGTGTGCGTAGAGTTCTTCCACGAAATCCCCGGCCGCACCCACCGCCGAGGCTATCTCCTTGAGAGACCGGTCGGTGGACTCGGTCTGAATGGAGACAAGCGTCTTAAGTGCGTCCTCCGCCTGGTTCAGCATGGCGTTGGATGTGGAGTTGCTGACCGTGGACGCAACGTCGTTGTACATGACCTCCACCTGTCCGCGTAGGTTCTCCATCATTCCATATAAGCCAAGATATGACAGGATCAGCGTACCTACAGCCACCAGCATGATGACTGCGATAAGCTTCGTCCTTATCTTCATGTTTTTAAATATTCCGCGCATTCCCGGTCATCCTTCCGTCTGTGGGATGCCGCAGGTCAAAGCCCGGGCTTCTTGGTGCAATTACGTTTTCAGGCCTTTTGTCAGATCTCACAGTCTCTCAAGGATCTCATTTCCCATGTCATATATGCGGTCGTCCAGCACCGCGAAGGTCACATCTATTCCGCAGTCCGGGTGAGCGGACAGATAGTCTGATACCGACCTCAGCGCAACCTCCCAGGCCTCATGCTTGGGATAGCCGAAGATCCCGGAAGATATCAGCGGGAAAGCGATGGACCTGCAGCCGTTCTCCTCAGCAAGCTTCATGGAAGCCTGATAGCAGTCATAGAGCTGCTTCGCCTCGCCGCTGCCGCCTCCTCTCCACATCGGTCCCACCGCATGGATGACATACCCGGCTTTCAGTTTGAATCCAGGCGTGATCACCGCGCTTCCCGTGGGACAGTATCCGTATTTATCGCAGGCTCTCTGCAGATCCCAGGCACCCGCCTCCTTAAAGATAGCTCCGCAGACTCCGCCTCCCCTGAGAAGGCTGGTGTTTGCTGCGTTGACTATGCAGTCCACGTCGAGCCTGGTTATTCCGGTCTTCTGGATCTTGATACTCATATTTCCCCTTCTTTGCACATGTTTTGCAAAAAAATACCTATTCTGGGGAGATTATACCATATTATTCATATTATTTCGACTATTGCAAAAAATCCTAAAAACACTATTGACAACCATAGCCGGAGGTATATAATTAAATCAACATATGAGCAATTGTTCATATGATTAAATCAAAACAACACTCATCATAATATATTTTGAGCCATAAGAGGTATTGAAATGAAAAAAACTTACAAGATCGACGTGGACTGCGCCAACTGCGCACTGAAAATGGAAGAGGCCACCAAGAGCACAGAAGGCGTCAAGGACGCAGTCGTCAACTTCATGACCCTTAAGATGAAGGTGGAGTTCGAGGACGAGGCCGATCCCGATGAGGTAATGCAGGAAGTTCTGAAGAACTGCAAGAAGGTAGAGGACGACTGCGAGATCTACCTGTAAGCGCTTGCATGGAAACTGCAGAGAGGCAATAACATGAATAAGAAACAGCAAAAGGCTCTGATCCGCATAATTCTGGCGGCAGTGCTCCTGGTGGCCCTGCATTTCGTGAATGTGGAGGGCTGGATCAGGTTCGCGCTCTACATGATCCCCTACCTCATCGTCGGATACGACATCCTCCGCAAGGCAGTGAAGGGAATCATCAACGGCGAGGTCTTCGACGAGAACTTCCTCATGGCCGTGGCCACAGTGGGTGCCATCGCCCTGGCCCTCATCAGCAAAAGCGGCGACTACACAGAGGCTGTGGCGGTAATGCTGTTCTACCAGATCGGCGAGCTTTTCCAGAGCTACGCCATCGGCAGGAGCAGGCGCAACATCTCGGATCTGATGGACATCCGCCCCGACTACGCCAACCTGGAGCAGGACGGCGAGGTAAGTCAGGTGGATCCGGACGACGTGGAGATCGGAAGCATCATCGTGGTCTCTCCCGGGGAGAAGGTTCCCATCGACGGAGTGGTCATCGAGGGTACCAGCTTCCTGAACACCAGCGCCCTCACCGGCGAGAGCGTGCCGCGGTCGGTCACAGTGGGTGACGAGATCATAAGCGGCTGCATCAACAACAGCGGGCTCCTTAAGATCCGCACCACCAGAGAGTTCGGCGAGTCCACCGTATCCAAGATCCTGGACCTGGTGGAAAACGCATCCTCCAGAAAATCAAGATCAGAGAATTTCATAACCAAATTCGCAAAATACTATACCCCCGCAGTGTGCTGCAGCGCACTGGCGCTGGCCGTCATCCCGCCGCTTGTGTCGGGTCTGGCCCTTGGCACAGGTTTCACCTGGGGCACCTGGGTCTACCGTGCCCTCACCTTCCTGGTCATCAGCTGCCCCTGCGCACTGGTGATCAGCATCCCTCTAAGCTTTTTTGCGGGGCTGGGTGGAGCCAGTCACGAGGGCGTCCTTATCAAGGGTTCCAACTTCCTGGAGTCACTGTCCAAGGTGCGCACTGTTGCCTTCGACAAGACCGGCACCATGACCAAGGGTGTCTTCAGCGTCAGCGGCGTGCACCACAGCTCATACCCCGACGAAGAACTTCTCAGGCTGGCGTCCATGGCTGAGATCTACTCCAGCCATCCCATAAGCAAGAGCCTCCGCGAGGCCTATGACAGCCTGTCCGGCGGTGCACCCGTGGACCGCGACAGTGTCACGGACGTGGAAGAGATCAGAGGCAAAGGCGTGTTGGCCACAGTGGAGGGCAGGCGCGTTGCCTGCGGCAACGCCCAACTCATGACCATGGTGGGCGCAGTGCCCGTGGATTGCCACCAGGTGGGCACCCTCGTCCACGTGGCCATCGACGGCGAATATGCCGGACACATCCTGATCTCCGACCAGGTGAAGCCTAATGCAGCAGAGGCCATAAAGGCTCTGAAGGAACGCGGAGTAACGCGTACCGTCATGCTCACGGGAGATTCCGCCAAGGCGGGCGAGCACGTTGCATCCCAGCTGGGCATCGACGAAGTGCGCTGCCAGCTTTTGCCCGAGAACAAGGTGGAGGCGGTGGAACAACTTCTGGCTGATGAGCAGGAGAAGAACGGAGGCAAGGCCAAGGTCGCCTTCGTGGGCGACGGCATCAACGACGCCCCGGTGCTTTCCAGAGCCGATATCGGCATAGCCATGGGAGCCCTGGGCTCCGATGCGGCCATCGAGGCCGCAGACGTGGTCCTCATGGATGACGATCCCATGAAGATCTCCAAGGCCATCGGCATAGCCCGGAAGTGCATGAGGATAGTCTACGAAAACATCGGTTTCGCCATAGGCGTCAAGCTCATCTGCCTGATCCTTGGCGCAGTGGGGATCGCCAATATGTGGCTCGCCATCTTCGCCGACGTGGGCGTCATGGTGATCGCGGTGCTCAATGCCATCAGAGCGCTTTTCGTGAAGAACGTTTAGCCGGAAACAGAATACGGAATGGTTGAAAAAAGAGGTAAGACAATGTCAGATAATTTCGAAAACGGTCAGGTCCACCAGGATCTGGTGATGAAGCTCCAGGCGCAGATGCCGGATGAGACCAAGCTCTACGATCTGGCGGAGCTGTACAAGGTCTTCGGCGACTCCACCAGAATACGGATCATGTATGTTTTGTTCGACGATGAGGTGTGCGTCTATGACATCGCCGCCACTCTCAACATGACCCAGTCCGCCATATCCCACCAGCTCAGGATCCTGAAGCAGAACCGACTGGTAAAGGGCCGCCGGGTGGGCAAGCAGATCTACTACTCCCTGGACGACGAGCACGTTCGCTCCATAATCGCCATGGGAAGAGAACACCTGGAAGAAGACGATCGATAATACCTTAAAACGCCGCCTGCGGGCGGCGTTTTTTTACGTTTTTTGAACTGCTTATCACAATATTTTGCACTTTTTGTAAACGTCAAAAGTGCAATTTTTGCACTTTATGCTTTACAAAAAAGTGCAACTAAGTTATACTCTATTCAGAGGTGACCATATGGAATCTATAAAATCATTGAGGGTCGAGAAAAAACTGACCCAGGCTGAAGCTGCGATCTTAACCGACATCCCGCTCAGAACTTTCAAGCTTTATGAGAATGACAGTTCAAGAGTAGGCAGCATCAAATACAATTACATAATCGACGAATTATCAAAATACGGTTTCGTTGACGAAACCCACGGCATACTGTCTGAAGACGAGATAATTGAAGCCTGCAGCGCTGTATTTAAAAAATATCCTGTCGAATATGCCATATTGTTCGGTTCTTATGCCAGAGGAGATGCGACAGATATAAGCGACGTGGACATTCTCGTTTCCTCTGACATTACCGGTCTCAGTTTCTACGGTCTGACCGAGGATCTGAGAGCCGCGCTCAAAAAGAAAGTCGATCTGCTGGATCTCAGCCAGTTAAATAACAATCCGGAACTTCTGAATGAGATATTGAGAGATGGAGTCAGGATATATGGTAAAAGACGATAAATACTACAGGGACAAACTTATAGAGGATGTGATCTTCATAATGGAACACATGGCAGGTCAGACCCCGGATAGTTTCGAGGCAGATCCGGTGCTCCAGGACTCTATGATGTTCCGTTTGATACAGATATCTGAAAGTGCCCGAAATCTCAGCGATGAGTTCAAGTCGAGTTACGCCGGCATTCCATGGAACGCTGTTTACGGATTACGTAACAGAATAGTTCATGATTACGGGAACGTCAGCTTCACAATAGTTTACAACACTCTGAAATATGACATTTCAGATCTATATGATATCCTGAAAATCATTTAGGCAAGTTATCTGCACAAAGGCCCTGCTCCAAGCGCAGGGCCTTTAATTATGGGCTTTATCGTATATTAACGATATTAGAAGCAGACCTCTTCGGGAGCTTCGGTGAATGAGCTGAACGTAGCCTTCCCGCACTTGAAGTACAGCATCTGCATGTTGTCATCGTCAGGGCTGTACATGCCCTTTAGAGTGGGCATCTTTTCCAGCATGGCCACCTTGGGTTCACGGGCGTCGTCGTTCTCCAGGACCCCTGCCAGACGCAGCCACTTACCGTCCTTGAAAGCACAGATCTCCACCTTGGGGTTGGCTGCGATCTGTTTTGACACATCCTTTACCTTGCCGGTCTGGATGTAGAGTCTGCCGTCCATGAGCAGGACGGTGCCGAAGGGTCTGACTCTCGGCTGGTCTCCGTCCACGGTGGCCAGATAATATGTTTCAGCTTCGTTCAAAAAATTATAGATCTTTTCTAATCCTTCCATTTTGCCCTCCTCGGTTCGTTTTGGGCCGGTCCGCGGCCCTGCCTTAATAATATGCCTGCCACCTCCCATTATCAAGATGCCGTTCTTGATGATTATAATGTTTTTTGGTAAAATATACTGCAAAGGGAGGCCGTGCTCAATGAAGGAAAACATGGATCTGACAAGAGGCGAGATGATAACTGTTGTGAACCGTTCAGGCAAAGAGCTGGAGCTTCTGCTGCGCCGCTGCACCGCAGACGATCTGGATCAGGTTGTGGCTCTCCAGGACAGGGTCGTACAGAAGATCGCATCAGACATGCGCGCAGAGAAGGCCGACCCGGCGGTGGACGATCTGAAGCATTTCCACGGTCAGGACATGAGGAGCGCTGCCCTGTTCATTTCGGACCCCAGGGAGGAGCTGGAGTTCTCACTTAAGAATGACTTCTGCTACGCAGTCTTCGACGGCGACCTGATGGTGGGATTCTCACTGATGATCTCCGGAGGCATCGGGGAGAAAAATCTGGGCAACGTCCTGGGTTACGATGAAGAGCGTCTCAGCAAGTGCGTGAACTTCGAGACCACCTTCGTGGACCCGGCTTACAGAGGTTATGGCATCCAGCGTATGTTCACGGAAGTCCGTACCTGCGAGGCACTGAGCATAGGTGCGACAGAAGCTTTGACCAGCGTCTCCCCTGACAATGCCAAAAGCATGGCCAACCTGGAGGCCAACGGTTTCGTCCCGGTAAAGGAAGTGGTCATCTACTTCGGTCTCACCAGGCTTATCATGAGAAAGGATCTCATGGCATGAAGCTTCCGGGACGCGGTTTTTTGCTCTGAGCGATTGACTATGACGGGTTAAAGCGGTAAAATAAATATAGAATATTTTGCATAAAAATATTGCAAACCAGCAGATGTTTTAAGACATAGAATTGAGGTGAAGAAATGCCATTATTCGGAAAGAATGTTAAAGCACAGGTTGCTGAAAAAGCAGAGAAGGTAGCCGAGAAGGCTGCTGAAGTCAAAGAAGAGATCAAAGAGGAAGCAACAGAAGTCAAGGCTAAGATCCAGTCCAACGACGCTGCCATCAAGGCTAAGATCGAGGCTAACCTGGCCGCAGCCAAGGCTAAGGCTGAGGAAGCTGAAGCTAAGGTAGAAGCTAAGGTAGAGGCTGCTGTAGAGGAGCTGAAACCCAGCTACGTGCTGAACGTTGACGGAGTATGGGGACCGCTGACCACCAGGACCACCCAGCACATCCTGGGAGTTACTGAGGACGGTATCCTCGGGCCCATCACCACCAAGGCTATCCAGACCAAGGTCGGAGCCACCGCTGACGGCGAGTGGGGACCGCTGACCACCAAGGCCATGCAGACATTCCTCGGAGTGACCGTAGACGGCATCAAGGGACCTGAGACCGTTAAGGCCTGGCAGACCTGGTGCAACAATCAGCTGTAAAGAGATCGTAACGCGAAAAATCCCCACGGCCCTGAGGCCGGGGGATTTTTTTCCAGACAGTATTATATCATATCACGTGCCGCATCAGTTTGCATCCGGGTTCAGATCCGTGGCCGTGAATATTTTGCCCCGGAGCAGGTCCAGCATGTCGGCCTTCAGCTCAGGAACGGGCTCGGCTGACGGCAGCTTGTAGAGTTCCGCGTTGATCTTTGGCGATATTTCCCTGAGGGATCTGGACAGTTTGTGCGTCCAGTTCTTCAGCACCCTTATGGCCATGAACCGATTGTTTACCACCGGCGAGTTCAGCCCGGTGATCAGGAGTTCCTCGCCCTTGCCGGGATGATCATCCAGTTCCTGCAGGATGAAAAGAAGTTTGGAGTACTCCGCGAACTCCGGACCAAGGCCCGAGCTCGTAGTAGGCTTGCTCTTCATGACCTCCAACGGCAGCTTCTCCGTGAAAAGATCTATCACGGGATCCACATACTCCTCCAGAGCCATGAGCCTCCGGCACTGACCGTGGTACTTGTCGAAATCGTCCTTCATGAGATCGAAAAGTCTCCCGGCGTAATCTATTTCCAGACTGTCTGCCAGTTCGAAATGCCTGCCTTCCGAAACTGCGTTCATGGCAGCATCTTTGCATTCAGGTGAGTTCAGTATCTCTTCGCATCTCGCCTTGACGGAAGGCAGATCCAATTCATCTTCTGAGACCTTGTCCATGATACTCTTTATGGTATCATATTCGTCTGCATTCAGATCCTGCTTCCCCGCCTGATCCAGATATGCATTCAGCGCGCCTTCAGCATCCTCCATAATGGAGATCCCCTGCACCGGTCCCTCGTCCAGAACTGCATCCATAATGAAGCTTACTGCACGGAACTCTTCGGGAGTCGCTTCTCCCCTGAGAACGTCCAGCGCACCGGACTTGATCCACGCAATCAGGCCGGAATACGCAGGCATTACGTCATTGTCCGTTCCCTCCATGAGGATCCAGCGGCGGATCTCGGGAGTATCGGGCTCCAGTCTGTCCAATGCGTGTATCCTGCCCCAGCCTCTCACCTTTTTGATGAGTTCGAAGATCCTGGCGTTGCCGTCCTCCCAGTTCAGCATGTTCCACACAGCAAAGATGGTGAATTCATCGCTGAGGCCCAGAGTTGCGATGGCCTCCTTGACGTCGTCAGGCTGGGATCTGAATATCTCGCAGACCTCCAGCCCGAACTTGACGGACTCCCTGTTTTCGGATTCCCTTATCAAGGTGCGTGCTGTGTCTGATATGTTCTTCAACGTCAGTCTGACGGCGGCAGGGTCCTTGGGATCCGGCTTATCATTGGGGTTCACGGCGTGAGCAACTATGTAGCGCTGCAGGTCATCCACCACGGAGATGGCCCCGGCCATGCTGCCCAGTTTTTTGAAGGCTGCATCCGCTCCGATGAGGTCTGCCTGATTCATGTAGTCCACGGCCAGTTCCATGACTGCCCTTTGTTCTCCCGTCAGGCCGCTGTGCTCCATGTGGTAGAGATATATTCCGTCCATGGCACCGTCAGCAAAGGGGAGATTCTGGTCGCTGTCCTTCGGCTTCGGAAGGGAGAAATCTCCGGGAAGCCTGCCGTCAATGACGTTGGTCTTGATTATGTTGTAAAGAGAATTGGGGTTTGACATTTCGCTCACCTCATCCTTCCCATAATATGCTCACTGATTGTTCTGCTCGGCGGCCTTCATTATGAGGCCGACGGTACCGTCACCGCTGCATACGCGTACACCGTAAAAATCGCTGGTGAAATCTCTGGCCTTGTCATAAACGCCTACGCGGCGGCCGTAAAAATCCGTGGCGATGATCCTGTCTCCCTGGTCTTCAAGCCAGCCCAGTACTCTTCCGTAAAAATCTTTGATGGGTTCTCTCATGGTGTGACCTCCTGGATCTGCTGATTGGTTCTGCTTTGTTTCAGGCCTGTGCCTGCCAGGCAAGTTCCGCTCCCGCCAAATATGCTTTGCGGCACTCTTCGGGGAATATGGTGTCATGTCTCTTTTGCTTGGCCTCCGGGTCAAACATTGTCCACTGCCAGTCTGTCTTGCTGTAGTCTCTGAGCTGCAGGGTGTTGCCGCTGACCAGGACCTCGGTGGGCCCCACGAAATTTGTCAGTGTCCTCCTGTAATTCTGAAGAAGGCCGGAGTAAGCCGTGTCCTGAGCGTTGCTGGTCATTATCAGAAGCACCGGGATGAGGCGCTCATTGCAGCAAGGGTTTCCTATATTGTATGTCAGGTACTGGAAGATGAGGCGCTCGTAGAGTGACCTGAACGCTGCCGTCATTTCCCCCAGGTAGTTGGGTGAGCCGATGATCAGACCGTCTGCCTCCCTGATCGCATCCAGCACGGGAGTGAGACCGTCCTTAACGATGCAGTGTCCCTTGTGCCTTTCTTTTTTGCAGCCGAAGCAGGATACGCATCCGGTAAATCTTTCCAAGCGGTACAGATCGAACTTCTGCACCTCTGCTCCTGCCTCCTCTGCTCCCCTGACCGCCTCGTCTATCAGTGTATCTGTGTTCCAGCCCTTCCTGGGGCCGGCATTTATGGCTACTATCTTTTTGCTCATGTCGTCACCTGCCTCTTAAAGTCAATACTATTTTACATTCAGCCATGTACAATCACAATACAAAAAAACAAAAGAGGACAGCGCCGGAGCGCTATCCTCTTTCTGCGATCAAAAGGTATTCGGATGTATCTGTTACGGAGTATATTTTCTCATACTGTAAATCCGGGATCTTTTCAAAACTGAAGTCCGGGTCTGCCGGTTCAAGGACACAGCAGGTGCCGCAGGATGACGAAAGCGTCCGCGGCACGGGCTTCTGGGTCACCTTCCCGTAGACCTGCATCTTCCTTTTGAAAAGATTGGAATCAAATTGTGAGTGGAAAGTTATCAGATACATTACTTTTCAATTACCAGAACGTACTCGTCCGGAGCCTCGGCGGCCTTGATCTCCACCTTGGCGCCGTTGTTTCTGGCAAACCTTTCAACGTTGTTTTTTGCGGTGTTGTTGTCGACCATGACTTCCACGGAATTGTCCTTGGCCATGGCGTTTTTTGTCATAAGGACGGGCTGAGGACAAGCACAGCCTCTTGCATCTACTTTGATCATCAGTTTGCACCTGCTTTCTTATTGTTGGCTGCAATGTTCACGCATGCGATAACTACGCATACAATGAGGCCTACGATGACTGCAACGTGTCCGTTGGGAGTTGATCCTTCTCCGGAGGATGCAAGTCCGAAGTTGTGGCAGAACGCTGCGCCGACGGTCATTCCGATGACGGTGACAACAGAATCGATGTTGCCCTCGCCGGAGAGGATGAGCTGTCTCAGCGGGCATCCGCCGAGAAGTACGGAAGCAAAACCTACAAGCACCATTCCGAGAACGTTCCAGACAGCGTCAGTGTGAGCGATGGGCTGTGCCTCGAATCCGAGGTTGAACTTGCCGACGATCAGGTTCATTACGACGCATGCAACGATCAGAGAGATGAATCCGAAGAGCAGAGTGAAATCCTTGAACATGAAGGAATCTCTGATACCTGCAACTGTGCAGAATCTCGTTCTCTGGCAGATGCCGCCGACCACCAGTCCTGCAACCAGTGAGATGATGATGGGTGCGTGCATGGATCCGGGACCTTCTGCTGAGAACATGAGAAGGGAAGGAACTGCTGCCAGCACTACCAGGAAGATGATCTGGATGGCGGGGAATACGTAGGATTCAGAAAGAGTCACCTTGTAGGCTCTGTCAAGAGAGAATCCCTTGTTGAGTGCGAAGATGCCGCATCCGATACCGATCACGAATCCAACAAGGCCAACGATGGCGTTGAGGTCACCTGCGCCGATCCTGAGCATCATTCTTAAGGGGCATCCCAGGAACATGAGGGCTCCCACCATGACGAAGAATCCGAGGATAAATCTTACCAGCGGGTTGGAACCGGCTCTTGCCACAAGTTCTTTCTTGCCGAATGCCATGATGGCTGCGCCGAGGATGAGTCCGATGATCTCAGGCCTCATGTACTGTACGGGAGCAGCCTGGTGAAGTTTGAGTGCTCCGGCAGTATCTCTGAGGAAGCAGGCGATGCAGAAGCCCATGTTTGCAGGGTTTCCGAAGATCACCAGACATACAGCGATGATGCCGATGACCGCGCCTGAAATGCTTACGATCAATTTTTCGTTTTTCATGAATAACTCCTTTTCGATAAAGAAAACTGAATGATTTCAATTTGATTTTAGTCAACCGGATTGAAAAAGTTAAATAGTTTAATCTCATGGATAAGTGGTTTTCTATCAAAACCGTAGATAGTCCTGCAAAATACGATAAAATCTTGTCCTTTTGATCGATCACGGAAACATCGATAGATTTTGTCAATGGTAAAAATATTTCAATAGAAATATTCGATTATGACGTCCCGCAGCGGGGTAGTAGTATT
>JAEEOX010000127.1 GCA_016284485.1 Bacillota bacterium
AAGTCCCCCCGCTATGCAGTCGGGGAAGTTGCCTCCGTAGGCGAATACCACTGCATCCAGCTGTGAGGGGAAGAATTCCCTGGCCACAGCGACGGCAGTCTCGGCCCTGTTGGACCCCTTGAGTCTGGTGACAGAGCTGGCGTAGGGTCGGATCTGTTCTTCAATGGCGGCGGATACCGCACCGGTGCCGCCTATTATGTATACTTGCTTCGGCTCGATGCTGCCCAGGAAATTCAATTGCTGTTCGGTCAGGGATGAGCCTCCCACGAGCAGTACAGGCCTTCCCGTGGCAGCAGCTGCGGCAGCGTCGGGATAGTCGGTCCCGCAGCAGACCAAAAGCTCTTCTCCCAGGTTCACACCCTGAAGTATGGACAGGTTGGTGAAGTAGCGGTCGGTTCCGGAGAAACGTACTACCTCAAAGCCCGCATCCATCAGTTTGTCGGCGAAGGCCTGGGGCACCGCACCGGTGCCGCCCAGAATGTATACCAGGCCGCCGGGTTCCACGTTTGACTTGATGTAGGCCTCCACCTTGTCCTGGACGTACTGGAAATTGGATACCAGCAGGGTTGGGGCGCCATCGGCAATGGAAAGGGTGCTTCCCGAAAGTGCGTCCGGGAACTGGTCTCCGTTGGCCACTATGACCTCGTGAAGCTTGGACTGGCCGGAGAGGCTCAGATATTCTTTGGCCAGAGCCATGGCTGTGTCGTAGCGGTCATGGCCGTAGATCCTCTTGATGAGCTCCTTGGGCACGATGGTGCTGTAGTAGGAGGTCACCGCGCAGACAGCGCTGCGCCCCGCAAAGGTGAAGGTGATATTGGTGGTACCGCAGTCTTTTGCAGTCACATATCCCTTGCCGTTGGCAGTTGCGATGGCGGGGTTCGCCGGAGTGGAACTGATGTTGTAGTGTGGGATCACGGAATATGTATTGGTGTAGGACGTAGTCGCAGTCATTCCCGGCTTGGTGGGCTTGCCGTTCACCAGAGTAAGGGCGGCGTCCACTCCGAAGGAGGTTATGCTGCTGGTCTTGATCTCAATGGCCTGGTATATGGTCTTTGAACTGTCGATCTGGCTTTCATCGTAGCCCGAACCTGATGTGAACTCCGCCACGATGGTGTTCCAGCCGCCCGGGAAGCCCGAGAAACCGACGTATGTGTAGTTGGGGTTGATCATCGCCCTGTAGTGGGAGGTGCCTCCCCATGAGCCGCCTGCCCAGGAGCCCTTCTCGGCGTACCACATGTTGATGCCTGTGGGGATGTCCGCACCGCCCTTCCAGGCAAGACATTCGTTAAGGGTGGTGATGCCGTTGTAGGTCATGCTGCCGTAGCTGAACCTGCCGCCGGGTCTGGAGTGGGATCTGTAGAGACCAACCTCGCAGGCCCTGATCTGAGCCATGTATTCCAGGGTGTTGGACCATTTGAGGGGCACATAGTCGCTGAGGGTCAGCCGTCTGGACGTGTTCCGGGGATCGGGCATGCCCTGGGCGCAGGCCTCGTAGCGGATGGCGTTGATCTTGTTGAGCAGATCCGCCTTGGGGCTGGAGATGAAGTTGCACTTCACGTAGGCCAGGACGCAGCCGCTTCCCGGGGTGGTTACGTCGGCCTCTCTGTAGATGATATCATCCGCATATGCCGCTCCGCTGCCGCCTGAGAGCGGTGACAGAGTCCATGCGGAGTAACCCGTGACCATGGAAACGATAAGTATCAATATGATCAAAACGTTGGCAGGGCGGAATTTTTTGTTTTCGTAATTCTTCATAAAATCCTCTCTGTTGTTCGTGAAAAAACGGCTTATACGTAGTCATTTTACCACATTTCCCCCGAAAGCGCAAAACACCCCCTCCGGACACTGCCTGGCCACGCAAAAAGACGGCCCCTGACGGGGCCGCCTTAAATCGTCTGATATTCAGTCAGAGCTTATCCATGGAAGTTGATCTGGACCAGATCCATGGCGAACTTGTCGGACACCAGGGATGCTCCGCCCAGGATGAAGGCTCTTCCAATATAGTTGTGGCTCTCGAAATACGGAGTGTTGGCATTGACGTACGAAGGCGAGGTGCCGTTGTCTCCGTAAAGAATGGGAGCCTGCATATAGTTGGCAAGGAGTCCTCCCGCTATGCAGTCGGGGAAGTTGCCGCCGTAGGCGAACACCACGGTCCTGAGACCTGAATCCGCGAAGAATACCTTTGCCACCTCGACTGCGGTCTCTGCTCTGTTGGGGCCTGAGAGCCTTGCGGGCTTACCGTAGGTATCGTAGGCCTTGAGGGTGTTGAATACGTCTTCGCTGACGGCACCCTTGCCGCCTATGACGTAGATCTTCACCTTGCCCAGTTCGTTGAGATACTGTACCTGATCTGCGGTCAGACCGTTCTTGCCCACCAGGAGCACCGGACGTCCCGTGGCCGAAGCTGTCGCCGCATCGGCATAGTTGGTGCCGTCACAGACCAGAAGCGGGGCTTCTCCGGCGTAGCCTATCTGCTTGAGCAACTTAAGATTCGTATCATATCTGTCCTTACCGGATACCCTCTCCATAAACGTACCGGGACGGTATGGATCATTAATCATCTCGGAGATCCGGTTCTCGAAGGACTGAGGAACCGCACCTTTTCCGCCAATGAAGACCACGCCTCCGCTGTCGGACAGGTGGTTTTCGATGTAGTTCAGGGCTTTCTCCTGCGATGCAACTGACTTGGGGCTGATCAAAAGAATGGGTGCCCCATATCTGCAGGAAGCCACGCTGCCTGCAAGTGCGTCCGGGAAATCATCGCCTGTGGCCACGAAGATCAATGGGAGCTTGTTTGTTCCCAAGAGTGAGAGGTATCTGTTGGCCACGTCGATGGACGTGTCATAACGGGTCTTGCCGGAAACTCTTATGAGCGGGCTGTCGATGGAAACGCCGTCCAGGAGAAGCCTGAGCTGGCCCTCACAGTCATGGTGACGGAAGGCGATGTGTATGTTTTTTCCTGCGTAGGCGTTGAGGCTCACGCTGTGGACCTTATAGTTGTTTGCTTCCGCCAGGGTCTCGCCGAAAACGGGGGTCCATGTGGCCACGTCAAGTCCGACTCCCTCACCTATGTACACATCGTAGTGTTC
>JAEEOX010000128.1 GCA_016284485.1 Bacillota bacterium
GTTAAGCTTATGTAGATCGTCGGTCTCCTCTGAAAATATCTTGACCAGATAGAGCATCTTAAGTTTCTGATTGTCGCCCTTGCGTTCTTTGCCTGCCATGGCTTTCCTCCCTGGAAAAGAATGGACCTAAACTTACATTTTAAGTATATCATGAAAAGGTCATGAGATAAAGAGTTAAGTCCAAAAAACGGGACAGGACGAGGGCTATTTTATGAAATGCAGGGTGGGGAAAGAGATGCTCTTCGCCTGATCATGGGAGAAGCTGAGAATGGCAGGGGATGCTGTGAGTACCCACCCTTGTTTTCAGGAGGAGGTTGAACAGGATGGAAGACCGGAGTTTCAGTATTTACAGTGAAAGATATGCCAGCATGAAAGGGGAGATCAGGAACGGCTGTCTTCACATCGAATCGGATGTTTACGGTGATTACTACGGCAGCGAAGCCCACTACACACTGGTCGAAGCGGAGACCGAGAGATTGTTCTCCATTATATCCCCGGATGACTTCATTGCGCTCTGCAGAGAAGGGCATGTGAAGGGAATGTTGGATCTCTTCGAGACAAACAACATTGACTACAGCAGTTACGTGTTCTGACTGCCAGAATTTAAAAACTGCCGGCTGGTTCCAGCCGGCAGTTTTAAGTCTGTATTTCGTTATTTCATCAGCACTTCGCCGGTCATCTCGGGCGGTATGTCTATACCCATGAGATACAGCAGGGTTGGAGCCAGATCCGCCAGCTTGCCTTCTCCGGAGAGGCCGTACTCGTTGAATTCGTGCACATCGTCCGATACGTAGCAGAGGGGCACCGGGTTGGTGGTGTGAGCCGTAAAGGGTTTGCCTTCCTCATCCAGCATGCGGTCGCTGTTTCCGTGGTCAGCGGTGATCAGCAGCTGACCGCCGGCCTTAAGGATGGCCTCAACAATGTCGTTCACCAGCCTGTCCAGAGTCTCCACAGCCTTGATTGCAGCTTCCAGAACTCCGGTGTGACCCACCATGTCGGAGTTTGCGAAGTTCAGTATGATAAGGTCGTATTTTGCGCGGCCATCCTCACGTTTTGAAAGGATCTCCGTAATTACCTTCTCAGCGACTTCCGGAGCGCTCATCTCAGGCTGGAGGTCGTAGGTGGCCACCTTGGGGGAGGGCACAAGTATCCTGTCCTCGCCGGGGTTGGGCTCCTCAACGCCGCCGTTGAAGAAGAAGGTGACGTGAGCGTACTTCTCGGTCTCCGCGATCCTCAGCTGCCTGAGGCCCAGGCTGGATACATATTCACCCAGAGTGTTCCTTATGGTCTCCGGAGGGAATGCCACCTCCACGTTGGGCATCTCTGCGTCATACTGAGTCATGCAGACGTAGACCAGATCATTTATGATCTTTTTGCGGGTGAAACCGCCCATGCCGCCTTCTGATGCCGGCTTCTCGAAGTCCGGGTCCACGAAGGCTCTGGTCAGCTCTCTGGCCCTGTCGGGTCTGAAGTTGCAGAATATGATGGAATCGCCGTCCTTGATCCAGCCGTGTTTAACCGTCATGGCCGGCAGTATGAATTCGTCGGTGACGTCCACGTCGTAGGAGGCCTGCATCAGGTTCTCCGCATTGGAACCGGCGGTCCAGGCCACTATGTCGGGAACTGTCAGACAATCGTAGGCCAGCTGCACTCTGTCCCAGCGCTTGTCACGGTCCATGGCGTAGTATCTGCCGGACACCATGCCCACCTTGCCGAGACCCACCTCAGCCATGTACGCCTCGATCTCGTGAATGTAGCCTTTGCCTGAAGTGGGGGGCACGTCGCGGCCGTCCATGAAGCAGTGGACGTAGAGATTCCTGATGCCCTTGTCCTTTGCCAGTCTGATGGCAGCCTTGATGTGATCTATGTGGCTGTGCACTCCGCCGTCGGACATGAGTCCGAAGAGATGCAGAGCTTGGTCCGGATTGGCCTTCTGGTTCTCCAGCACGTGGTCGATGGCGTGGTTCAGAGCGGGGTTAGCCTGGAATCTGCCGTCCTTTGTGGCCTTGGTAATGTTGGTGAGCTCCTGGTAAACGATGCGGCCTGCGCCGATGTTCAGATGGCCCACTTCTGAGTTTCCCATCTGTCCGTCGGGGAGTCCCACGTACTCGCCTGAAGCGTTTATGCTTGTGAAGGGACGGCTCCCGAAGATCCTGTCGAGGTTGGGGGTGTCAGCCAGTTTGATGGCGTTGCCGTAGTCGTCGGGATTCAGACCGAATCCGTCCAGTATCATTAACATGGTAGGTGTTTTCATGTTTTCCTCCTGTTGAAGGGTGAGATATCTGCGAGTCCGATTTTTGAAACACCCGCAGTGTTACTATCATACCACAAAATATCAGGTTTCAAAAGCCACCAAATATTGTATAATGTAACGGGTGACGAAATGACACAGAAATGGACAGAAAAACAGAACAGAGCCATAGTTTCCAGGGGCAAAAGCCTCATGGTCTCTGCCGCCGCGGGCTCAGGCAAGACGGCGGTCATGGTGGAGCGTATCAAGCGCCTCGTACTGAGCGGCGAATGCTCGGTGGACAGGATGCTGGTGGTGACCTTCACGGATGCGGCCGCCAGTGAGATGAAGCAGAGGATAGAGGCTGCGCTCACCGATTCCATCAAGGATCCCGCCAACGCTTCCAAGGGGGAGTATCTGAGGCGGCAGCT
Source organism: Bacillota bacterium (assembly GCA_016284485.1). Classification (GTDB taxonomy): domain Bacteria; phylum Bacillota; class Clostridia; order Peptostreptococcales; family Anaerovoracaceae; genus RUG754. The sequence continues at coordinate 2,662 of JAEEOX010000128.1, forward strand.
GGATCTTTTGCCCATGGCCAACATAAGCACATTCCACTCGTTCTCCCTGGAGGTCATCAGGAAGTTCTTCTTCGTCATAGGCTGCGAGCCCAACATGAAGATACTGGACGACCCCACCAAGGCCATGCTCAGGGAAAAGGCCATGGACGAGATGTTCGAGGAGAAGTATGAGTCCGGGGATCCGGCGTTCTACGCGCTTCTGGATAAGTTCACCAACGACAGGTCCGACAGGGATCTGAGGGACATGGTGGAGGCCCTGAGCAAAAGACTGGAGAGCCTTCCCGAGCCTGATAAGTGGCTCCGGGGCAGGATAGACGAGGCGGAAGGCTCCTATGATGAGTTCCTGGCGGGACCCGTCATCAGGGGCATGTTTGAGAATGCGGAGAAGATAGCTTCAGAGGCAGTGAAACTCGCATTGCAGGAGAAGGCCTACGCAGTAAAGAGAGGCCTTAAGATCGCAGGTGATCTGGCGGATTCCGACATCGGGAGAGCCGCCGCGCTTAAGCGCGCTCTTGACGAGAGAGACTGGGACAGCGCCAAGGCTGAGGTGGACGGCATCGCCTTTGATGCCCAGCCCAAGTCTGCCTTCGCGGAAGCCTCCAATCCCGGTCATTCCAAAGATGAACTTGAGGTCATGAAAAAATACATTCAGGGCCTCAGGGACAGCATGAGAGATCAGCTCAAGGCCGTGAAGGCCATCTTCGCCAACGATCTCAGGACCCTCTATGATGACCAGACCCAGGTAGCGCAGGACGTGAGAGATCTGGCTGAACTCACCGCCGATTACAGGGCGAGGTTCGCCGCTCTCAAGCAGGAGAGAGGAGCCATGGACTTCGATGACATGCAGCTCTACTGCTATCAGATCCTTGGACACGATGAGGCTGCGGACTATTACCGCCGCAAGTTCAAATACGTCTTCGTGGACGAGTATCAGGACTCCAATACTCTTCAGGAGGAACTGATCAGCAGGGTCATCAGTCCTGACCGGGACAATCTGTTCACCGTAGGCGATGTGAAGCAGAGCATATACAAGTTCAGGCTGGCGGAACCTGAGATATTCAGGAAAAGATACGAAAACTACAAGGAAGAATACAGACTGAAGGGGGAAGCCTCCCTTCAGGAAAAGATAGATCTCAACTCCAACTTCAGGTCCAAGAGGAGCGTGATCGACTTCGTGAACATGATATTCTCGGACATAATGCCGGGATATGACGAGGACGCCGCTCTCTACCCGGGGGATGAGACCAGCTGCGACAGGCTGAACTACACCCCGAAACTTTACCTGGCAAAGGAGACCTGGGACGAGGATGCGGACGACGCCCTCAAGGAATACCAGAAGACGGAGAAGGAAGCTCTGCTGGCTGCAGAGCTCATCAGGCGATATCTGGGGAAACCCATCTACGACGCCAAGAGGAAGTGCGAGAGACCTCTGGAAAAGAGGGACATAGTTATTTTGCTCCGGTCCGTGAAGAACACCGGGGATCAGTTCTACGACGTCCTGACCAGAAAGGGCATCGCAAGTTACGTGGACGACAGCAAGGGATTCTTCGACACCATAGAGATCACGGTGTTCACGTCCCTTCTGAGGATCATAGACAACTTCAAGCAGGACGTGGAGCTCATGAGCGTCATGAGGTCTGAGATCTTCGGCTTCTCGGTGAACGAGATGGCTGAGATCAGGATCTGCTTCAAGGACGGGCACTACAGTCAGGCCTTCCTTAACTATGCGGAGTCCGGGCGGGTGACCGCCATTAAGGAAAAGTGTGCCGCCGCTCTGGAGAAACTGGAGGAATGGCGGGAGTCTGCAAGAATGCTTCCTCTGGAAGAGTTCATGTGGAAGCTCATGCTTGATACCGGGTTCTACATGGCCATGGGAAGCATGCCTTCGGGCTACAGGAGACAGGCCAATCTCAGGCTTCTGCTGGACAGGGCTCTTAAGTACAGGACCGGCCTGGGCCGTGGCCTCTACGGGTTCCTCAGGTACATGGAGCACATGGAGCGCGACGAGCTGGAAGCCGGCGAATCCAAGGTCATCAGCGAGAACGAAGATGCGGTCAGGATCATGACCATCCACCACTCCAAGGGACTGGAGTTCCCCATGGTGATCCTTTCCTGCTTCGGAAGGAAGCTGAACTACAGGAGCAACACCGGAAACAAGCTGGCTGTGGACAAGGACCTGGGCATCGGAATGTCCTGGGTGGACCGCAGCAGGAACCTGTTCAGGAAGACCGCTCTCCAGCAGATCATCGAGCAGAAGGCCAGAGATGAATCGGTGGAAGAAGAGAAACGAATGATGTACGTTGCCATGACAAGGGCCGAGGATATTTTGCTCCTGACGGCTCTGTCATCCGATCCGGAAAAGACCGTGACGGACGCGGGCATAGGAAACAGAAGCGATTATTCTTTCCTGAAGATGTGCGGAGACATAATATTCGGGGATCCGAAGCACTATGAGATCGTGAAGGACGATGTGCTTATAATGAGCCACTCCAGGAACAAGAGGCAGCGCAGCAGGGCACTCAGCGTGCTGGACAGCCCGGCGGTGGAGCCCGACGCGGAAACTGAGAGGATCATGGGCTATGCTTATCCCTATGAGGATCAGCAGAGGGTCAGGTCCAGATATTCAGTAAGCGAACTGAACGAGCGGGGAAGGGAGGAACCCTTCAGGTTCGATGCGTCTGTGCCCCGCGTCGCGGAAGAGACCACCATGAGCGCCGCTCGAATCGGTACCGTGACCCACAGCGTGCTGGAGAAGCTAGACTTCCTGAAGGTTGGAGCACTCAGCCCCGAAGAGGGGACGGCTGAGGTGGACAGGCTGATCTCGGAGATGGTGGAGGGAGAGTATCTGACGCCGGAAGAGGGTGAAGCCGTCGACGCCGGGAAGATCTATGAGTTCGCCGCGTCACCTCTTGGCAGAAGGATAGCTGCTGCTCAGGAAAACGGGACGCTGAGAAGGGAGAGATCCTTCGTGCTCAGGACCGATGTGGACGGTCAGGAAGCCACTGTACAGGGAATGATAGACTGTTTCTTCGAGGAGGACGGGCGTGCGGTCCTGGTGGACTACAAGACCACCGCTCCCAGGAACGTTCCCGGTGTAAAAGAGCGCTACAGCGTGCAGATGGACATATACAAAAAAGCCATCACTCTGGCCACCGGACTGGAGGTATCGGAGGCCTACCTTTACCTTACAAATCTGGGTCTCACGGTGGACATGTGAGGGCTTCAGAAATGTACTGAAAAATAAACATGGTCGGCAACTTGTCCATGTTGTTGACAATGTTCTCATAGGGTGTTAAAACTTTACATGGAGACAAAATCCAAATGTTTTTTGTGCCCTTTTTTAAGGGCTGTATGTATCAAATAAATTGTGAAAAGGAGAATCGCAATGGCTACATATGTAGAAAGAGTTATTGAAGAATGCAAGAAGAACAACCCCGGAGAAGTTGAGTTCCATCAGACAGTCGAGGAAGTCCTTACATCACTTGCACCTGTTATGGATGCTCATCCCGAGTACGAGGAAGCTGCCCTTCTTGAAAGACTCGTTGAGCCTGAAAGAGGAATCACTTTCAGAGTAGTCTGGGAAGATGACAACCACAAGGTACATGTTAACAAGGGTTACAGATATCAGTTCAATTCTGCTATCGGTCCCTACAAGGGCGGCTTAAGATTCGCACCCAACGTATATCCCGGAATCATCAAGTTCCTTGGATTCGAGCAGATCTTCAAGAACTCCCTTACAGGTCTTCCCATCGGAGGAGGCAAGGGCGGATCAGACTTCGATCCCAACGGCAAGTCCGACGCAGAGATCATGAGATTCTGCCAGGCTTTCATGACAGAGCTTTACAGACACATCGGTCCTGACACCGACGTACCTGCAGGCGACCTGGGAGTAGGCGGCAGAGAGATCGGATACATGTTCGGTCAGTACAAGAGGATCAGAGACAGATTCGACGGCGGCGTTCTTACAGGAAAGGGAATCCCCTACGGCGGATGCCTCGGAAGAACAGAAGCTACCGGATTCGGCATCGTATGGTATGCTGAAGAAATGCTGAAGGCCAATGGCGAAGAGATCAAGGGTAAGACAGTAGCCATCTCCGGATTCGGCAACGTATCCTGGGGAACAGCATGGAAACTCCAGCAGCTCGGAGCTAAGCTGGTAACCATCTCCGGACCGGATGGATACATCTACGATCCCGATGGAATCAACACAGATGAGAAGGTTGCTTACCTCCTCGAACTCAGAGGATCCGGCAAGAACATCTGCGCACCTTACGCAGAGAAGTTCCCCAACGCAACATTCTATCCCGGAAAGAAGCCCTGGGGCGTTTATCAGGACACAGGATGCAAGATCGACATCTTCATCCCCTGCGCAATGCAGAATGACGTTCACATGGAGCACGCTAAGCAGATCGTAGAGGGCGGCTGCAAGTTCTACTGCGAAGGAGCTAACATGCCCACAACCAACGATGCACTTGCATACCTCCAGGAGAACCTGATCGCTGTCGGCCCCGCTAAGGCTGCCAACGCCGGCGGAGTTGCCTGCTCCTGCATCGAGATGGGACAGAACTCAGGCCACACCGTATATCAGCACCAGGCTGTATACGATCAGCTTCACCAGATCATGGTCAACATCTACAACGCTTGCGCTAACGCAGGTGAGAAGTACTACGGTTCCAAGAACGCTCTGGTACAGGGCGCCAACATCGCAGGCTTCGAGAAGGTTGCAGAAGCAATGATGGCTCAGGGACTTGTATAAACCACAGTTATATAAGCAGCTACCAGGCGGCGCGGACTTACGGTCCGCGCCGTTTTTATGTGGCGGGAGACGGTAAGCGCCATCGGATGGCCTGCGCTGATCATGCTGTTTCGAACTGTCAATGCCCAGCCTGCGCGCCACCGCCCAAAAAGCCTTGCCTTTTGAAAGGCCTCTGGGTTATAATAAACGTGGTATCGCCTCATTGTAGGAGATAAGACTGATCTTTCAGAGAAAGGAGCAAAAAATGGATAACATATCAGGCGACGGTCGATCGTCGGTACACTTGTGTGAAACATTGAATTCCGGTTTTTTGCGCCTTGAGGGAGCTGTGAAGTAGAAGCGCCCCGGGCCTCCTGACCGGAATGGAATCGGAGGTTATTATGGATCAGGAAAGGATCATGGAAGAATCCATGGAAAAGATCCTGGAATACCTCGAACAGAAAAAGTATTTCATGGTCCGCGACGAGATGCTCAAGTTCAACGAGGCAGACATCGCGGAGATGTTCGAGGAACTTTTTGACAATGAGGACGAGCTGGAAAAAACTCTAGTCGTCTACAGACTTCTGCCGAAGGACGTTTCGGTAGAAGTGTTCTCGCTGCTCCCCGTGGACGATCAGTTAAAGATCGTGGAGGGGATCAATCCCAAAGAACTCAACTACATCGTGCAGGAACTGGACTTCGACGATAAGATCGACATCCTGGAGGAACTTCCTGCAAACATCGTTAACAGCATACTTGAAAACACTCCCAAGGAGGAGAGGCACTTAATCAACGCCTTCCTGAATTATCCCGAGGACAGCGCCGGATCGCTGATGACTCCGGAGTACATCAGTCTGGATAAGGACATGACCGTGGCCGAGGCCATGGCTCACATCAAGAAGGAAGGAATGGACGCGGAGACCATCTACACCTGCTACGTGAAGGACACCGGCAGGAAGCTGATCGGCATCGTATCCCTCTCCACACTGGTCATATCGGATGACAACATCAAGATCAGAGATCTGATGAAGTCCGATTTCGTGTACCTTAATGTCTACGACGACCAGGAGGAGGTCGCCGCAGCCTTCAAAAAATACGATTTCCTGGCCATGCCCGTTGTGGATAAAGAGGGCAGGCTGGTAGGCATCATCACCGTAGACGACATCCTGGACGTAATCGAGGAAGAGGACACCGAGGATATCGAGCGTATGGCCGGTATCGTGGACGTGGCCGACACCTGGGACAGCGACTACCTGGACATCAGCGTCTGGGAGCACGCCAAGAACAGGCTGCCCTGGCTTCTGATCCTGATGGTGGCCTACATCTTCACGGGAATGATCGTCAGCTCTTACGAGGGCAAGCTTTCGCAGGTGATCAGCCTGGTGGCCTACATGCCCATGCTCATGGGCACCGGCGGCAACACCGGGTCTCAGGCGTCGACTCTGATCATCAGAGGACTGGCCACCGGAGAGGTGGAACTCAGTGACGCAGGAAGGATACTCTGGAAGGAAGCCAGGATAGGCATAGTGGTGGGGATCATCCTCAGCGCCTTCAACTTCCTGAGAGTGGTGTTCCTGGACGGACAGGGAGTTATGATAGCACTCACCATCTGTTCCGCCATGATCTGCATAGTTATTTTCGCCAAGATCCTGGGTTCAATGGTCCCGCTGATCGTGAAGAAGGTGGGACTTGACCCTGCATTGATAGCAAATCCATTTATCTCATCGATCTCAGACGCCATCGCGCTTACCATATATTTTGCCATGGCTTCACTGTTTCTCGGACTTTAAGGAGGGGACCCTGATGCAGAAAATAACGGATGAACTAATCATGAATCTCATTCCCGTAAGACAGGCGGAATCCCACAAGGGAAACTTCGGGAGAGTGCTGGTGATCGCCGGATCGCCTATGATGACAGGAGCCTGCATACTTTGTGCAAGGGCGGCTTTGAGAAGCGGCGCCGGGTTGGTCTACGCCATGGTCCCGAAGGAGATCATGCCGCAGATCCAGGTGGCGGTGCCGGAGGTCATCATCAGGAGCAGGGACGATGAGGTGGAAGACTATTCCTACTACGATTCCATCGTCATGGGCCCCGGGCTCACCACTGATGACAGCGCTGCACAGCTGGTGGACGACGTTCTGGAAAGAGCCGAGTGTCCTCTGGTTCTGGACGCCGACGCTCTGAACATCATATCCATGAAGGGCTGGCAGGACAGGGTCAAGGACAGATGTCTGAGAGGCCTTGCCACGGTCATAACTCCTCACATGGGAGAGGCTGAGAGGCTTCTCAAGGATGACGAAGTCTTCGATTTCGGGGGAGCCGAGAGGGAAGAGGTCCTCAACGAACTCTACGATCTCATCGGCGCCACAGTGGTCCTCAAGGGGAACCGCACCCTGGTGAGACCCATGTTCGGAGGCTCTCTGGATCCGGTCTATGTGAACACCACCGGAAACCCCGGCATGGCTACGGCAGGTTCAGGCGACGTGCTCAGCGGCATGATGGGAGGCCTTCTGGGACAAAACATCAAAGACGCAGCCATGGCGTCAGTGTTTCTTCACGGTATGGCGGGGGACATCGCCGCCGAAACCAAAGGTCAGTACGGTCTTATAGCGGGAGACATCGTTGAGAGCATTCCCGAGGCCATTATGAACATATTGGAGGAAAAAAATGGACTACAGGACTTATGAAGACATCGCTCGTGATATAAGAGTCGACGTCATCAAGGAAG
>JAEEOX010000129.1 GCA_016284485.1 Bacillota bacterium
TATCTCGGCCGCGAGTTCACCGCATCCGAAAAGTGCACCGTATACCTTGATCCACTCGGCTCTGGCAAGCTCGTCCTTCTCCTGAGCTGACCTGTCGATCAGAACAGGGACCTCAAGTGCGGTGAATCTGCTTTCCAGAGTCTCCAGAGCATCTTTCATGGCCCCGGCTTCTTCGGCCAGTTTTTCTCTTTCCTCATCGTTCAGGTTCTCGTCGATGGCTTCCGGAAGCAGAGATCCCGGGAGAACGGCCAGTTTGGTCTTGTCCTTGACGACCTTTGCGAAATCAGGTTTCTCCAGGTCCCCTGCCGGCAAAACATCCTCTTTCTCAATGTACTTTCTCAGTTCATCGGACTCAACAGCCTCTTCATCGATTCCCAGCAAAGAGATGGCATCCAGGCAGCCCAGCTGTTCCATCATTGTGATGGCCTCCTGAGAAGCCATGAACGTCTTGTCCACAGGTGTCATTACGATTATATATTCCTTGTCCAGTCCTGCCGGAACTTCGTAGTCCTCAGGTACAAGGAGATAGTTCACCACATTGTTTTTGTAGAGAGCCTCAGTGTATTCACCTTTTGACTTGGTGATGACCCTGCCCTCTTCGTCGTATTCCAGTGCCTCTTCAGACTCACTGGCTTCCAGGGCCTTCTCAGCGTTTGCAGTGTACTCCTCTTTAAGTTCTGTGTCGGATGAGATGTCTATAGAGAGCAGTTTCACACCGTTCTCATACTCGAATATTTTGAAATACTCTGAGTATTCCACTGTAGATTCAACACTTGTCGCCTCAAGGCCAAGGATGACGGGCGCTTCGTCGCTCATCTTCATCTTGGCTTCGGCAGCGTCCTTCTTGGCTTCGTCAGCCTTTTCAGCCTGTCCCTCTGAAAGACCGATATAGATAATATACTCGACCCAGTGAGGCTGAGACATTGCAGTGGTCCTGGCTATGATCTTATTGTTGGCGTTCAAATTGACCGGGATCGTGAATGTGGAATATCCGCTTCCCTGCTTATAGTAGTGTCCGCCGGCAGCCTTGAGCTGATCCACCTTGGTGCTGGAAAACACTATGGTAGCGTAGGCCTGACCATTCTTGATGATGATCTTGGTGCAGGTTATCGTAAGCTTACCTGTACCTCCGGAAAAGCTGAAGGAATCCGGAACGTACTCTCCGTCAGGGAGGGTCGTACTGGAATCCACAGCAGATGTGTTGCCTGAGCTGCCGCCGTTTCCCGTGTCACCCTGATCGCCCGGGTCCGGATCGGGAACCGGAGGATCTACAGTATCATCCGAACCGTCGCTGCCCTTCTCCTGAAGGGGCGTGCCGTCGATGGTTATGGTCCTGGCCATCTTGTCGATGGTGACCTTTCTGATAACGTATTTTCCTGCAGCGTTATAGGGCGCATCCTCAGCAACGTGGAAGGTCATATCGATGGGTTCTTTGTCCTTGAATGCTTCTATGCCTGGGGCATTCTGCATCGAGATCTCGAATTTGCCGTCCCTGATCTCAGTGGTGACGTTGGATACCTTTCCGTCTACCACAGTGGGATATATCACCGCATCATATGTCCCATCCTGCATCTCGATGACAGGTGATACCGTGTAATTGTTGGAATTCGGTCCGCCTATCACGTTGGTGGACGCCGTCGGAGCTGCCTTAAAGTCTGCTACATTGGATGTCACCTCGAAGTCTGAGGTCTCATCGTAGTCACCGGTGACAAGGGTCTTCGCCTCCCTGTCCACCACCATCTGCCTGGGGAAGAAAGATCTCTCCAGCGGATTTGATCCGTTGAGATAATCGACATAATATGAATTTGAAATGGCAACGATTGGTAAATATGATTCCCCGTCTTCCAGGAGGAATCTGAACTCCCACTTACCATCGGAATTCGTGTACCCGTGCGTCCATGTATCATTCCCATTATCTGCCGATCCGTCTCCGTTCAGGACAGCCTCTTCGTAGGTTCCCTTGAACATTTCATGGTAACCTTTTGCCGAGAAAGCCACCACCAGATACTCGTTGTCGTCTTCTCTCGAAAGATAGGCGCTCACTGCTTTGAACATGCCTGTGGTATTAGTGACAGTCAGGTCCACATGCTTTTCTACAAGAGCAGCGACGGCTTCCTCTATGGCTGAAGCCATGGCGTCTACCTGTTCCTGTTCAGATGCCGGCAGTCCCCAGACTACAGCGTTTACTGCGTCGGTCACAGCCTGCGCAGACTCATCGGTATATATGCTGAGGTCCTCCGGAACCATGGCAAGAGCTTCCTGCACCGCTGTGTAGTCAGCCTCTTCCTCCCTGGTAACGGTCTCTTCCTCTGTCTCAGCCGTTTCCTGATCCTGCAAGATCAGTTCAAGATCCTCTCCCGTGATCTTTGTGTCCAGCACCGGCTGTAATATTTCATCTTCAGATTTGTCTTCCACAGTGGTATCCTTGGAAGCCAGTGTATTATCACCGGACTCAGATGCCGGTTCTTCCTCAATTACGTCCTCGGTGGCAGGTTCCGGATCAACCACCGGTTCCTCTGAGATCACGATGCTTTCATCGGTCTCCGGAATGTCCTCTCCCGCAAACGCAAAAGATCCCTGGCTCATCACCATTGTGAAGGCCAGAGTTATGATCAGTATTTTTGAAAGTAATCCCTTTTTCAATTGATTCTCCTTCATTGATATGGCAGGGAGACGGAACGATCCGTCCCCTGCCATGTTTTTAAAAACAGCAACAGACATTTTACAATGAAAAAGGTTCATTGTAAATCATTCTGTTTATCTGAGATCAGTCCATTACGATGATCTCATCGCCTTCTCCCATGCTGAAGATGGCTCTTACAGAATCATCGGATACGAGCTTTGCTCCTCCAAGAACGAAGCCCTTCTTGATTCCTGCCTTTGCTGCGTATTCTGCAGCGGCATCGATGTGACCGTTGTCCACCAGAAGAAGCGGTGAATTCAGGTATGCAGCTGCAATTCCTCCGCAGAGTCCGTCGGGATAGTCCATTGCGTAGGCTACAACTGCTCCGTCGGGAGCCTCAAATAAGGCTTCCGCGACCTTGACAGATGTCTCATAGCGGGACTTTCCGCCCAGACGTTCAACAGTTCCGTAGTTATCCTTGATATCGTTCTCGAGAGCTTCGGAAAGGACACCCTTTCCTCCCACAAGGTAGTATCCCTTGGTCTCAAGACCGCCCAGATATTCCTTCTGGTCATCGTTAAGAGAACCGTTTACCAGGATGATGGGAAGCTTGGCCGCAGATGCAGACAGACTGTCCGCGAAGCCATTGCCTGCACAGATGACGATATCCTCATCTGATACTCCCGCTTCCTTAAGAATGGCGATATTCGTCTTGTAACGGTCTTTGCCTGAAAGACGCGTCGTTGTAACGCCTTCGATACCCTCAGTTACTGCATCGGGTACCAGTGCTGCTCCGCCAAGAAGATATACAGTTCCGCCCTCGGCAATGTTTTCTTTGATGTAGTTGTTTACGTCGCCCAGAACACTGTTGTGTACCAGGAGAATGGGCGCTCCCTTCACATATCCCAGATATGCGCCGGAAAGAGCATCCGCATAGTTGGTTCCTGTAGCTACGATAATGGAATCAAACTTCTCGACGCCCAGGATCTGCTTCAGAGCATCAGCCTGACGCATTGCAGTCTGATAGCGGGATTTGCCGAAGATCCTTGTAACGCCGCTGTAATCGTACCCAGGCTCTTTAAACTCGGGAATGGCGAGATAATACTGTTCACCGCTGGTCCATGTCCCGCTGCTTCCGCCGTAAGCAGCCTTTACCGGCGCGATCGGATGAGCGTATCCGCAGTATTCCTTGCTCAGCGTGATGTCATATGTTCCGTCTTCATTCGCCTTGATCGCGGGGATGGGCGCATGTTTTTCATCTTTGTAAATG
>JAEEOX010000130.1 GCA_016284485.1 Bacillota bacterium
TCCTGTCCCACCCCACCGTGGTCTCTCTCTGGTTGGTTATTCCTATGGAGTCGATGTCCTCGAATGTCAGGCTGGCCTTCAGCATGGCTTCGTGAGCCACTCCGATCTGAGTGGACCATATCTCCATGGCGTCGTGCTCCACCCAGCCTTCCCTGGGGAAGATCTGGGGGAATTCCTTCTGTGCCACCGAGATCATATTGCCTTTTTTGTCGTAGATAATGGTCCTTGCGGAGGTTGTGCCTTCGTCAAGTGTAAGAACGTACTTTCCCATGTTTTCTCCTTCCGGTATTCAGCGCTGCCCTTCCGGCCGCGGTATTACACAAAAATGCTGAGTATCCTGTTGGATACGTTGAATCCCTGAAGAGTGAGGGCGATCCTGTCCTCATCCTCCAGAGCGTGGCCCGTCTGGACAAAAGACTGAAATTGCAGTCTGGCCACGTCGCCGAAAAAGTCCCATACCCCGACTCCGAACAGATCCCGGAACTCTTCCTTTGAAACTCCTTCTGTCAGTCTCAGGGCAGTTATCATGAACTCCGACGCATCGTCAGAGATGTCGTTGGGCTCGCTCATGACACGTATGTCTGTGCCATCCAGATATGCCTTAAGGTCCGGCCTGTTATAGAATCTCTGTCCGAGACCGTTGTCTTCCCTTCTCAGGTAGGAGTGGGCTCCGGGGCCCAGGCCCAGGTATTCCTGAAGGCTCCAGTACTTCATGTTATGCATGGATCTGCATCCCGGCTCAGCGAAGTTGGATATCTCGTAATGCTCGTAACCCGCCCTCTCCAGTTCGTCGTGGGCGGTCTCGTACATCCTCCTGTCTTCCTCCGGATCAGTCTCCTTCATCCTGCCTTCCCTGAGAAGTCTGGTGAAGACCGTGCCTTCCTGGAATTCCAGGGAATAGAGGCTGAGGTGCTCCGGCCTCAGGTCTATAGCGGTATGGAGTGATGTCTCCCAGGTCTCGAAGCTCTGACCGTCGATCCCGAACATCAGGTCAATGCTCACGTTATCAAAGCCAGCCTTCCCGGCGTCCTCCATGACCCTGAAGGAATCTTGAGACTTGTGGAGTCTGCCCAGCCTGCGGAGGATCTCGTCGTCGAAGCTCTGCACTCCAACGGAAAGCCTGTTGAAACCAATAGACCTCAGTTCCTTAAGTTTCTGAAGGTCCGTGGATCCCGGATTGACTTCGATGGTCACCTCTTTAAGCTCCTCACCGCCGAAGATGTCTTTTACGGTACCTGTTATCCTCTCCAGCTGCGATGTGCTCAGCAGAGCCGGCGTGCCACCGCCGAAGTACAGTGTGTCTGGCTTCGTCCTGAAAAACCAGGGGAGCTCTGATCCCTCCCTGATCTCACGGATCAGCCTTTCGGTAAATTTCTCTTTGATATCCTCGTCCCTGTTGACCACAGAGTAAAAGTCGCAGTAAGGACATTTGCTCCGGCAGAAGGGCACGTGGACGTATATTCCTAAACTCATGTATCTGACCTGCGCTACTTGTTCTCGTCGTACTTGAGCACTGCCGTAAATGCCTCTTGAGGCACTTCCACGGTACCGAACTGGCGCATCCTCTTCTTTCCTTCCTTCTGTTTCTCCAGAAGTTTTTTCTTACGGGAGATGTCTCCGCCGTAGCACTTGGCGATAACATCCTTGCGGTAGGCTCTGATGGTCTCCCTGGCGATGATTTTTTGTCCTATGGCTGCCTGGATGGGCACCTCGAACTGGTGCATTGGGATCACTTCCTTCAGCTTCTCGCAGACGAACCTGCCGCGCTGATAGGCGTTGGATTCGTGGACGATCATGCTGAAAGCGTCCACCAGATCGCGGTTGAGCATTATGTCCAGCTTCACCAGATTGCTCTTCTGATATCTGTCGAACTCGTACTCAAGAGAACCGTAGCCTCTGGTCTTGGACTTAAGTGCGTCGAAGAAGTCGTAGATGACCTCATTGAGCGGCAGATCGTAGTGGAGCAAAACTCTGGTGGGCGTCAGGTATTCCATCTTGAGCATGGTGCCCCGCCTCTTCTGACAGAGGTCCATGATGGCTCCCACGTAGTCGTTGGGGATCATGATGTCAGCTTTCACCATGGGCTCCTCGATGTGGTCGATCTCCTGAGGTTTTGGCAGGTTGGAGGGGTTCTGCAGCATTATCACCTCTCCGTCGGTCTTGACCACCTTGTATATAACGCTGGGAGAAGTGGTTATGACCGCCAGGTCGAACTCTCTCTCCAGCCTCTCCACGATTATCTCCATGTGGAGCAGACCCAGGAATCCGCATCTGAAGCCGTAGCCCAGAGCCTGGGACGTCTCCGGCTCGAACCGGAAGGCCGCGTCGTTTACCTGGAGCTTCTCCAGGGCGTCCTTGACCGCCTCATACTTCTCACCCTCTGCAGGGTAGATGCCGCAGTAGACCATGGACTGGACTTTTTTGTAACCGGGAAGAGCCTCGGCGCAGGGTCTCTGATCAAGGGTCACGGTGTCGCCCACACGGGCGTCCGCCACCTGCTTGATGGATCCGCAGATGTAGCCTACCTCTCCGGCGAAAAGTTCGTTGGTGGGTACCAGGCCCGGGGCGCAGTAGCCCACTTCAGTGACCTCGTACTTCGCTCCGGTGGACATCATTCTGATGATATCTCCCTTTTTCACACGCCCGTCGAAGATCCTCGCGTAAATTATCACGCCCAGGTAGTTATCGTACTTAGAATCGAAAATAAGGGCCTTCAGAGGGGCGTCAGGATCTCCCTTGGGAGCGGGAATGTCGGTGATGACCCTCTCCAGTAGCTCATCCACTCCCTGCCCTGTCTTGGCGGAGATCAGCGGGGCGTTCTCACAGTCCAGGCCGATCATCTCCTCGATCTCCTCCTTGGTCTCGTCGGGTCTGGCTGAAGCCAGGTCGATCTTGTTGAGCACCGGAAGTATCTCCAGATCCTCGTCCAGAGCCAGGTATACGTTGGCCAGAGTCTGGGCCTCCACTCCCTGAGTTGCGTCCACCACAAGCACCGCCCCTTCACAGGCGGCCAGTGACCTGGATACCTCGTAGTTGAAGTCCACGTGACCCGGTGTGTCGATCAGGTTGAAGATGTACTCCTCCCCGCTCTGGGACTTGTACACCAGCCTGGTGGTCTGGAGCTTGATGGTGATCCCTCTCTCACGCTCCAGATCCATGTTGTCCAGATACTGCTCCTTCATGTCGCGCTCCGCGACCAGACCGGTCTTCTCGATCATGCGGTCAGCCAGGGTGGACTTGCCGTGGTCGATATGGGCTATTATGCTGAAATTTCTGATGTGATCAATATGTTCCTTGTGATCCATTTTATGTATCTACTCCGTTTTCAAACTGCCCGCTGGGCGGGCAGTCTGTTTTTCATAGTTGGCTTCAGGCCTTGTCCGGTCCCCAGGAGACGTCCACGAAGGCAGGCAGTATGAACCTTGCGCACAGATACAGGAAGACCAGGGCCAGCAATATGTAGAAGGTCCGCCTGTTGAAGATCTTTTTCCAGGGTATCTTGGTGGCTATCCATCCTCCGAGAGCCGCAGCCATACCGTAAAGAGCCGCCTTTAGATATCCGAAGAATCCCCTCTTCTTCTCTTCCTGTTCCTCTTCCTCTTCGTTCTCACCGGATACCGCCATATCCTCCTCATCGATCTCCAGAACGATGGGTTCCGGTCCCTGTATTGTATTCTGTGAACTCCCCTGCTCGGGTATATTGTCCACCAGGGCGAGGGCGCCGGCTGTCAGAAGCCCCGCGGAGACCACAACTGCGGCCACCTTGAAAAGCTTCTTCTTGGCCTTCCCCTTGCCCTCTTCGATTTTTTCCTTTATCTTTTCCATTCCTTTGCCTCGCTAATGTGGCGGTATCGTGGTCCGTACCGTTCAACCGTCATATCACCAAACAAAAGCCTCGCGGATAATCGGATTTATCCAATGTAATTATACCACATCACCGCAAAACATACCACAAAAAACGAAACCCCTCTCTCAGGGCTGAGGGTGCTCCATTCCAAGCACCCTCAGAGTATCCCCGGACAGGCGATTCCTGACCTCAGAGTCTTCCCTGATGAGTTTCTCCATCCTGTCCAGCACCTCGCCGGTCAGTGTGACCTTACATTTCTCCCCGGCAAAGTCCTCCCATCCCCTTGCCTCGGGTAACTTCCTGATGCGCCTTTTGGAGAGCGCCCCGTAGGACACGTAGACCGCACGGGCAGTCATGTCCACCACTATGGGCATCTCCGAGCATTCCTCCAGCCTCTTCAGGTTCCGGGGCGTGTTCTCCCATCGCTCCGGCGAGATGGAGTAATACACAGTCTGGCAGCCGAAGACCTTGTCGCGGTACTCCTCCACCGTTCCGCACTCCCTGGCAGCCGCAGCCAGCCCCATGGCTTCCGCCATGAGATCCATCTCGTCCCAGTTCCTGTAATAGCCGATGTCTGCGATCTTTCCGTTGAAATATACTGCTATCGTTGGTCTGAATGACATATCATTTCCTCCTTTTTCATTATGAATAAAAACTGTCTTAAGGCCTTGGCACGCTCCCCTTCCCGGATCATCGCAGTGCTTCCCCGGCCCTCCGGGCATGTTATGAAGATTTCAAGGTCCAGCCCTGCCGCGCAAAAAAACAAAAGCCGGCACGGGAGCGCAAATGGGTACAGTTATCCTGTACGTCATTTGCTCTCCTGTGCCGGCCTTAGTCTGCCGGTTTATCCGGATAACCTCCGGACGGGGTGTTTTGCTCCTTACAGAGCGGCGGTCACGATGGCCATCTTGTAGACTTCGTCTGCGTCACAGCCTCTTGAAAGGTCGTTGATGGGAGCGTTAAGTCCAAGAAGGATAGGACCGTAAGCAGCGTATCCGCCGAGACGCTGAGCGATCTTGTAGCCGATGTTTCCTGCTTCGATGCAGGGGAAGATGAATGTTGTGGCGTGGCCTGCTACCGGGGAACCGGGGAACTTGAGCTGTCCTACGGTCTCGGAAACGGCTGCGTCGAACTGCATCTCGCCGTCGCAGACGATCTCGGGATGCTCGGCCTTCAGGATCTTGGTGGCTTCCTGGCTGAGGGAGACTGTGCCGCCCTTGCCGGAACCCTTTGTGGAGAAGCTGAGGATGGCTACCTTCGGGTCGATGCCGAATACTCTTGCGCATGCCTCTGCCTCTACAGCTACCTCAGCAAGCTTCTGAGCTGCTGTGAACTTGACGTTTCCTTCCTTGTCCACGTCATCCTTATAGTCAATGTTGACAGCGCAGTCGCCGAAGCAGATTGTCTTCAGGAAGTCAGGACCCATTCCTTCCGGACGGTCCAGAATGAAGACTGAGGATACCAGATGTGCACCGGGCTTGGTCTTTACCAGCTGAAGTGCGGGTCTGATGGTATCAGCAGTTGAATATGTGGCTCCGCCTAAGAGGCAGTCAGCCTTGCCCATCTTTACGAGCATGGTTCCGAAGTAGTTGCTCTTGAGAAGGTTTGCCTTGCACTCTTCCGGTGTCATCTTGCCCTTCCTGAGTTCTACCATGGTGTTTACCATCTCTTCCATTCCCTCGTAGTTCTCGGGATCGATGACCTGTGCCTTGGAAATGTCGAATCCGCCGGCCTGTGCAGCAGCGTTGATCTCATCGGGGTTGCCGACGAGGATGACTCCCATGAGTTCTTCTCTTAAGAGTCTGTCCGCCGCTGAAAGGATACGGGCATCCGTTCCCTCGGGAAGTACGATAGTTCTGGGCTGAGCCTTTACTTTTGCGATAAGTCTGTCAAACATTTTATTTCCTCCGTTTTTAGTTAAACAGTTTATAAACGAAAAATCGACCGCAAAATATTTTATCACCGCTTGATAGTCATTTCAATAGATAATTCTCCCCCACCTGTGATATAATACGCGGCATAAGGGTCAAAACACATCAAAATGGATATAAAAACTTACTTAATAGTGCTCCCCGGCGTGTTCCTGGCGGGTCTCATCGACTCCATCGGAGGCGGCGGCGGGCTCATATCGATACCGACCTACCTGATGGCGGGGCTTCCGCCTCATCTGGCCATCGGAACAAATAAATTCAGTGCAGGTTTCGGCACCGCCCTGTCCGCATTCCGATTCTATAAGGAAGGATTCATGGATCTGAGACTGGCTCTTCCCGCGGTGGCCTGCGCTTTCGTGGGCTCCGGCCTGGGTTCCCGTCTCTCCATGATAGTGGCAGAGGGCATACTTGAGAAGGTCATGTACGTGATCCTTCCCATAGCCGCCATCGCCGTGCTCAACAAGGACGCCTTTACCGACAGGTCAGAAACCCAGGACCTTTCCCGCAAAAAAATCATCATCATATCCTGCATCGCAGCCCTTCTCATCGGTTGCTACGACGGATTCTACGGTCCGGGCACCGGATCCTTCCTGATCATAGCCTTCACTACATTGGCAAAGATGGACGTGACCCACGCCAACGCCCAGGCCAAGGCCATCAACGTCACCACCAATATCACCTCCATGGCGGTCTTCCTCATCGGCGGTCAGGTGCTCCTGCCTCTGGGCATCGCAGCAGCCGCCCTCAACATGCTGGGAAACTACATCGGCTCTTCACTGGCCATCAAAAACGGCGCGAAGATCACCCGCCCGGTGATAATCATTGTGCTGGTGCTACTGTTTATCAATGTGATTAGAGGATTGTGACCCCTCCCCTATCCATACCAAACAAAAAACTCCCGTGCCCTCTTCGGTCCACGGGAGTAATTTGTTTTGCAGTTATTACAGGATTACATTCCCATCTGCAAGGACACGTTGAAGCAATTACCTTGTCTGCGCGAAGTAATAGGTGTAAAATAGTATTACAACAATATTAAGACAGGAGAGTGGCGACATGAAACGTTTAATTAGCATTCTTTTGGTTATGATCCTTATGCTGAGCTTTATGCCCAGCATGGATATTACCGCCTACGCTGAAACGACCAGCGGTACCTGCGGCGACAATCTCACCTGGACGTACGATGCAGATACCTACACACTTACCATCTCCGGCACGGGACCCATGTATGACTACGAGCAGTATTATAACTCATCAAATCCAAGGCCATGGGGAAGAGATGTGCAGTTCGTGGTGATCGATGAGGGCGTGACCACGATCGGAAGTTATGCCTTCAGTCAATGTGACTTTCTAGTTGGAGCAACAATTCCAAGCACGGTGACCAGCATAGGAGACTGCGCTTTTTCTGAATGCTTCAATTTTGGTGGGGACTTGGTTATTCCTGACAGTGTGCTCTCCATAGGTTTCCGTGCGTTTTATTATTGTTTATATATCGAATCCGTGTCTTTCGGTACCGGATTAAAGTCCATAGGGGAGGGAGCGTTTCAACATCTAAGTAATTTGAAGCACCTCGTCATTCCGGATAACGTAACTACCATTGGCAGAAGTGCATTTGCTGCCTGTGGACTGGAGGACGTGACGCTTGGAAATGGCTTGACCACGCTGGCAGATAATATGTTTTACGGATGCAGTTCCCTGAAGAGCGTTACTCTTCCAGACAGCCTTACGAGCATCGGTGCGAGTGTGTTCGTTAACGATCATTCGCTGAAAGAGATCGTCATACCAAAGAATGTGACTTCCATTGGAGACGGTGCCTTTAGTCACCTGCCTCTCCGTACAGTGGTTTTCCCGGCTGCGCTGAATTACTTAGGGAGTAACACCTTCAGCGGTTGTGACTATCTAAAAAGTGTCTTCTTTCTCGGGGACGCCCCCTTCATTACAAATAACTGCTTCACTTCCGATAGGCTTGCAGCATACTATGATCCATCGAATCCCACCTGGACGCAGTATGACTGGGGTGACGAAAACGATCCACGTCAGGACTACGGTGGAAGAATCTGCTGGGCTTGTTTTATGGCTGACCCGGAGCTTCCGGAACGTATGGCCGGTGCAAACCGAACTGCCACCGCTGTTGCCATCTCACAAGCCATCTTTACCCCGGAAGAGACCGAGAACGTGGTCCTCGCCAGCGGCGACGGATATGCAGACGCCCTTGCAGGCGGACCTCTGGCTTACATGCTTGAAGCGCCTATTCTCTTGGTATGCGGCAACAAGTTCGACCAGAATACCTTGGATGAGATTGAGCGTCTGAATGTCGAAAACATCTATATTCTGGGTGGTACTGGCGTCATCAATGAGGATATCGAGAATTATATCACGGACGATCTGAACCTTAATGTGGAGCGTATCTGTGGAGCCAACCGATATGGAACTGCTGTGAAAATAGCTGAGAAGATGGATGAGATTCGCGGCTCTACGCCCGGAGCAGTCTTCTTTGCCTACGCCAACAATTATCCTGATGCTCTGGCTGTCAGCAGCGTGGCCTCTATTGCCAACGTGCCGATCCTCTATATCGGTGCCAACGGTGTATTGGATGGTGCCACGAAGAACTATCTGAGCAAGTGCAAACAACTAGAGCTGAGCATCGTTTTGGGTGGAACCGGTACCATCAGCGCACAAGCGGAGACCTCCC
>JAEEOX010000131.1 GCA_016284485.1 Bacillota bacterium
CCCGCCTTTTCAAGCTGCTTGACTATTGTTGCACCGCAACGTGTACAGGTTCCTCACGTGGAGGTCAGGATAGCTGCCTGGACGCCTGCTCTTCTCAGGTCGTCGGCCATCTCCTGACCGAATTTTGTAGCGTCAGCTACCGATGTGGAGTTTCCTGTAGTTGTAAGAAGGAAGGGATAAAGTTCACCGATATATCCTTCCTTTTCAAGCTGTTTCAGCACCTTGTAAGGAGCTACCCTGTCACAGGATTCGTTGGCATATACCGGGTCGTATCCTGCGTGAACGGATTCCCATTCGCCGGGTGTGAGGCAGTCGCCTTCAACCGGATACTTTTTCCAGAACTTGGCTGTAGCTGCGTACATGTGATCCGGATTTCCCTTGGGAACAATTCCTCCGGTAGTACAAAGCGCTATCTTTGCAGTCTTGAGGTCCTTAAGAGGCTCTGCCGGAGTAACCTTTTCATATACAGAGATCTCCAGCTCAGTCTCATAGGGTTCGCCTTTGAGCTTCTTTACAAGCATCTCAACTGCACGTGTGGCTCCGTCCTTCTCATGGAAGACGTTCACACGCTGTCCCTTGGGATAATAGTGCTCCTGCTTGGGGGTGCCCAGCTTCTCGCCTCTTAAGAGCTTGCCTGCAAGGCTTGCGATGAGAGGAACGGCCTTCCTGATGCCTGCAGCGGACTTGTCTGTCTCGATGATGTAGCAGTACTGCTTATACATCTCCACAGCGGGGTTCTCCCAGTAAAGTCCGGTGATGGCGGGAATTCCGTAGGTCTGCTGCACGAACTTGCAGACCTCGGAGCAGGCGATGCCGAAACGTCCCGCGTTGAAGGCGGGTCCAGCGATGACCAGATCCGGCTGGACCTCTTCCACCTGAGCCTTGATGAACTCAAGGCTCTTCTCAATGTTCTCAGCGAAGTAGTTGTCTCCGCAGATGATGGATCTGACGAACTCGCCATCCTTGATCTGGGGAGCCATTGCATTGGCAGGGCCTACCTTGCCTTCCTTGAAGAAGGGTTCCTGGTATGCGAATTCTTCTCCGCCGATCTGTCCGAAGAACTGATTTGTGTAGAATAAGATTTTCTTCATCCGGTTACCCTCCTTTCTAGATAGTTATTGCACCGAGCTTGGTGTTTCCCTGTAAGTTGTGGCCGCCCATGATGCCGTGGATCTCCAGGAGAAGTCTTCCGTCCTCCTGAATGGAGGTGACGTTTCCTCCGCAGACTCTCTCGACTTCCTTGAGGATGCCGATGGTCTTGTCCATGGCTGGCAGCATGACGGTGGCGTTGGAGTTGCCGGTGGTGACGATGGCATTGGCCTCCTGTACCGAGTCGGGAAGAGGCTCTGACATTCCGTCCACTCCGGCGTCTTCATTGGTGATTATGACTGTCTTGATACCGTTGTTCTCAAGTTCCTGACATACGATCATAAGGTCTGTTGTGGGATTTCCGAAACCTTCCTGGGAAATGAGGACTCCGTCCGCACCCAGCATCTTGACTTCTCTTACGGTCATCATCCTGTCTCTGAACTTCTCTTTCAGAGTGGTCATCAGAGGATTGAGGACGATCCCCATGAAGTTGATCTCGGTTCCGTGGATCTTGAGGAGCTCCCTGATCACAGCATTGTTCTGGTGCATGTAAGTGGTGGTCTTGGATCCCGGAGAAACGCAGTTTCCTGAGATCAGCGCACCGTCCATGACTTCATTGGGAGTGATCATGGTGGGAACGAGAGCTTTTGCGTCGCGTCCGTAGAAGTAGGTGTCGTGCAAAAGACCCTGAGCCATGCAGTTGTAAACGTAGACTACCTTGGGAAGGTCGGGGAATTCCGCGTACTTCTCACCGATAGGCTTCCACTCCATGTTCTCAGTCTCATATTCGGTCACATCGAATCCGATCTCCGCAACTGTCTTAGCCACCTTGATACCTGCAAGCCTGACGACTTCTTCGTGATCGTGGGGATCCACATAGTCCTGCTTCTCTATGATCATGCAGAGATGCAGAATGGAGGAATAGATGGTGTAGTCCACGCAGGGGCCGCTCATGTCTATTACGCCCTCCTGGAAACCCACGATGGGTCCGGTGGAGGTCACGGCCATTCCTTTCAGGCAGTAGGTAATGCCATTGCCCGCTTCCTGCATGTCTTCTCTGAACAGTCCCGGGAATATCTCTCCGCCCTCAAGCTTCGCTCTGGGCTCGATGACATCCTTTACGGGAACGATCCTTACGGATTCGCCGGGTCTTGCGATATCGAAGGATACCGCCTTGACTCTGCTGTCTTCCAGGACCAGTTCTTCCAGCCTTTTGGGATCCACATGAAGCACGCCGTCTTCGATCTTGTCGACGGTATCAAAGACGATGTCTTTGATCTGAACTTTTCTAAGTTCCAAATTCATGTGTCGTTTCCTTTCTTGAAATATGTATTAAGTTGTGTGGGTGTAATGCTTTGCCCGACCGCGCCCCTCAGGCGCATCTGTGCCGGACATTCGCAAAATATATTAAGAGCAATTTTCGTGCCATAAAAATACCTATGATTTTAGGGGTTTTTATAGGATTTTGCTCTATTTGGCGACGGTTTTTTGTCGGTTTCGTCTGTTGCCACCGACCGATTTTCACCGCGTCTCCTTATCGGTGATCTTCATCTTGTCCATCTTGTACTTGAGAGTCTGCCTGGGAATGCCCAGAAGCTCGCCGGCCTTGGTCTTGTTGCCGCCGCATTTCTCAAGAGCCTTCAGGATCATTTCCCTTTCCAGGAGATCCACAGCTTCTGTGAGGCTCATGTCTTCCCCCTCCAGGTCGATGATCACCTTTGAGTCGTCAGTGGCGGGCTCGGCTTTTTTGCGCACCTCACCCTTGTTCTTGCTGTTAAGGTAGACCGGGATGTCCCTCATGTCCAGGGTGTCGGATTCGGTCATGGTTATCATGGACTCGATGACGTGTTTCAGTTCTCTCACGTTTCCTTCCCAGTCATAGTTCAGGAAAAACGCCCTGAGCTCCTCGGATATGCCCTTCACGTTCTTGCCGTACATACCGTTGAAGTAATCGATGTAGTTGTCCGTCAGATATTCGATGTCGTCAGGCCTCTCCCTGAGAGGAGGCAGGTATATCATATTGGACGAAAGCCTGTAGAAAAGGTCTCTCCTCAGGATCCCCTTTTCGATGGCCTCCATGGGGTCGATGTTCATGGCAGCGATGATCTTGACCTTCACCTTCTTTTCCTTGCTGGCCCCCAGAGGTCTGAAGGTGCCCTCCTGCAGGACTCTCAGCAACTTGCCCTGTACCGCGTATGGCAGGGCGTTGAGCTCGTCCAGGAAGAAGATGCCGCCGTCGGCCTCCTCGAACAGTCCCTTCTTGTTCTCAGCGCCGGTGTATGAACCTCTGGTGGTCCCGAAGAGGATGCCCTCGATCAGGTTGTCCGGCACCGCTGCGCAGTTCTGGATGACCACCTT
Source organism: Bacillota bacterium (assembly GCA_016284485.1). Classification (GTDB taxonomy): domain Bacteria; phylum Bacillota; class Clostridia; order Peptostreptococcales; family Anaerovoracaceae; genus RUG754. Next base: position 3,448 of record JAEEOX010000131.1, read on the forward strand.
CTGCTTGGGGTACACCATGTAGTTGATTATGGCCTGGGCAAACATCTCCTTGCCCGTGCCGGTCTCTCCGTAGATCAATATGGGATTGCTGTTCATAGAGAAAAGCTTGGCCTGCTCTATGGTGCTCAGCATGCCGTCGTTTATGGTCAGGATGTCCTCGAAGGTAGTCCTGTCGTTGGAATCCCTGTTGGGATGGAATCTGCCGTCCTTCTCCAGAGATTCCAGGGCATCCGGTTTCTTTTCCAGATTTCCCACGTTGGTCAGGTCCTTGGTGAGCTCCACCACGCCGACCACCTGTCCCTTGCTGAGAAGAGGCAGAGTGATGTTCTTGGTTACGTAGACCTTGCCGTTTATGTCCGTCCACTCCTGGACCTCATTGAAGACGGGTACTCCCGTGGACATGGCCTTTACTATTGATGAATTGCCCACGCCGATGGAGGGATACATCTCGAAGAAATTCTTGTAAGGCTTGGTGGTCAGGTCCGCACCCATGCGCTTGTCGAATCTGGAGTTATATACAATGTCATAATCCTTGTTTACCACCAGAATGTAGTCCGCCATGTCCAGCAGCATTTTCTCTTTGTTAGCCATCGTTCAGTCCCTCTTATCCATTAACGTCTGTATTCCTCAGCCCCGGCCTTCAGGAGAAGGAAATCCAGGTACTGAAGATCCGGAAGCATACTGTCGTCATATTTCAGCGCAAAAGTGTTTTGAAGCAGTTTGGCGGTCTCAGCCATGCTGTCCTCGATCATGATGACGCTGTTTAAGTCACATTCCGTGCCCTTCTCCCTCTCACGTTCCTCCGGCACCTCCAGAAACACTGACTTGTATGGGGTCTCGTGGGGCTTGATCCGGCCCATCATGGGGTGCATCACAAGCTTCGCTCCCAGGTGGATCATGTCCCTGGCTCTGACCAGAACGTCCATTTGGGACATATCCGGGTCAAAGTCCACGTCGATATTTCTGAAGCAGGACTCCCCATTATAGGAAATCGCCTCATTGACTCTGCTGTTATTTGTAATTATTAATAGCTTCATGGGTATATTATACTATATTGGGACGAATAATTGTCAACAATAACGGATAAGTATTAAAATAAGTGATAAAATATCGTCGGTATTAGAATAGTTTATAATCTTATCCCGGTATTTTGGCGACGGATAAATATGCGTTGTAAACCAGCGGACAAAACCGTATAATATAGGCAGTATAGCGAAAGGAGGTGTGGGCCATGTCAGAGAAAGAAAAACGCAGACTTACAGAGATGACGAGCCGCGGCGGGTGACTGGCCAAAGTCGCTCCAAGCGATCTGTCGCAGGTCCTGCGTCAACTGCCCAAAATGAGCGACCCTGATCTTCTGGTAGGCTTCGATACCTCCGATGATGCAGCGGTCTTTAAGATAAGCGACGATCTGGCTCTCATACAGACTGTGGACATTTTCCCGCCCATAGTGGACGATCCCTTCGATTACGGCAGGATCGCGGCGGCCAACGCCCTTTCGGACGTGTACGCCATGGGAGGTACCCCGCGCCTGGCCATGAACATTCTTTGCATCCCCGAGGATCTGGATCAGGAGATCACCCTCGGGATCCTTCGCGGCGGTCAGGACAGATGCGCCGAAGCAGGCGCAGTCATATGCGGAGGTCATACCATAAAGGACAACGAGCCTAAATACGGACTCTGCGTTTCAGGTTTCATTTCACCCTCCAGGGTGAAGAAGAACTCGGCCGCAAAGGAGGGAGACATCCTGATCCTCACCAAGGCTCTGGGCACCGGCATACTGAGCACCGCCATGAAGGCGGATCTGCCCTCCCCTGATACCTGCAGGGCAGTGATCGAATCCATGGCCACCCTCAACAAAAAAGCTGCAGAGATCATGGTGAAGTATCCCGTAAACGCCTGTACCGACGTCACCGGTTTCGGTCTTGTGGGACACTCCTTCGAGATGGCCTCTTCATCCGGCCTCACCATTGCGCTGGAAAGCAGTTCACTTCCGCTTCTTCCGGAAGCTCTGGACATGGCAAGGATGGGTATCATCCCCGCCGGAGCCTACGGTAACCGCAGCTGGATAGACTGCGGCGCCACAGTGGAGGGAGATGTGGATCTGGCTCTCACGGATATCATGTACGATCCCCAGACATCGGGAGGTCTGCTTATCTCCGTTCCGGAGAAGGAAGGTTTTAATCTCCTCAGAGAACTACAGGACAGCATCCCCGTAGCATCCATAGTCGGCCACGTGGAAAGATTCCACAAGAAGCCCATCATAATCAGATAAAGCTCATAAAAAAAGCCGCGTTTGCGGCTTTTTTTCTTTCAGTAAAGCATGATCTCGAACATCCCTTCGTGGGGATAACCTCCTCTGCACAGTTCCTCGGCCGGACCGGCTTCCTCCATGGGTGCCATCCAGCACATCCCGCAGCCCGCGGCTATCTCCCCCGGAACGGGTATGAGCCTTCCGGGTACTTCATGTATCCTGCAGTAGTCCTCGAAGGCCATAGCGTCTGTGGTGTTGCTGAAGGTTATTATTCTTTTGAGTTTTTTCTCTCTGATCATCACTCTATATTCTCTCTGCGATCTCTCTCACCGCATTCACCGCGGCATCGATCTCCTCTTCGGTATTGAAGTACGAGAAGCTGAATCTGACAGCCCCCTGAGCCTCAGTTCCCAGAGCCTTGTGCATGAGGGGCGCACAGTGTGCCCCCGGGCGGGTTGCTATGCCGTACTCAAAAGACAGGATGTCCGATATCTGTCCCGAATCCACATCTCCCACATTCAGAGCGGTTATGGCAGCCCTGTCTCCGGAATAGTCTCCGTAGACCTTTACTCCCGGAATGTTCCGCACTCCCTCATAGAACCTCATCATAAGCGAGCGCTCCCTCTCATCGATCACTTCGCGTCCGGTGCTCTCTATGAAATCCACGGCTGCGCCGAGGCCGGCTATGCCGTGCCCGTTGAGGGTCCCGGCTTCGAGCCTTACAGGCAGGTCCTCCGGCTGGGTCCTGAGATAGCTCTGGACTCCCGTTCCTCCCACCTTGAAGGGCCTGATCCCGATATCCTCACGAAGCACCAGTCCTCCGGTGCCCTGGGGTCCCATCATTCCCTTGTGGCCGGTGAAGCAGACAGCATCTATTCCGGTCTCGCTCAGGTCTATGTGTTTAGAGCCTGCTGTCTGGGAGGCATCCACAACGTATCTGATGCCGTGAGCGCGTGCGATCTCAGCGATCCTCTTCACGTCCACCATGTTGCCCGTAAGATTGGAGGCGTGAGTGGTCACGATGAGAGACGTATTATCTCTTATGAGAGTCTCGATCTCCTCCGGATCGATGTTGCCTGCGGGATCGGCCTTCAGGAGACTGAGCTCCACCCCCTTCTCCCTCTCCAGGAGATACAGGGGGCGCAAAACAGAATTGTGCTCGCACTCCGTGGTGATCACGTGGCTTCCCTCCGGAACCAGTCCCCGGATCGCTATGTTCAGAGCCTCCGTGGCGTTCTGGGTGAATATGACATTGTTGGGTCCGGACACGCCAAAAAATCCAGCCAGCTTTTCTCTGGTGCCGAACACTGTCCTGGCTGTGTTCAAGCTGGCCTCGTGGGTGCCCCTGGAACTGTTGCCCATGGTCCTGAGAGCATCGCAGACAGCCTCTATGACGCTTTCCGGCTTGTGAAGCGTTGTCGCCGCATTATCCAGGTATATCATCAGGGCTTTATGATGCGGGCAGCCTTGGACAGAGTCTCAACTATGTCATACATGTTGGTGACGCTGCCGACTGCCAGTTTTTCCTTAAGTTTGTAATAATCCAGGCAGGTGCCGCAGGTCTTGATGGTGACTCCCTGAGCCTCCATGTTCCTGAGATCCTCCAGAGATACAGATCCTTCGACGGGAATGGTAGCTCCGCCGTTGTAGAAGAGGATGGTGTTGGGCAGTTCTTCCAGCTGGGACAGAGAATAGATGAATCCCTTGATCAGGATCTTGCCGAGTTCGTCGTTGCCTACGCCCATGGTGGCGGAACTGATGGCTACAACAATGTCACCCCTTCTGTCGGGTGCGCAGCAGACCTCATCCTGGGCTTCCTGCTCCTTATCTAAACCAATGGCTTTCTCAGCCTCCATGGTGATCAGGAAATGCTTCTCTTCAAGTTTATCCGCCTTTACCGGAAGATTCTCCGAGTTGGCCAGACGGGTAAGGTTCTGTACGGCCACCTCATTGTCAACTTCGACCTCGATCACAGCGGGTCCGGTAAGCCCCTGCAGCACTTTTTTTGTCATAATAACGGGAATGGGACAGACCTTCCCCATTGCATCAACTTTTATCTTTTCCATGTCAACCTCCATAGGTCATATATTTCTAAACTAATTCTATTATCTGTATCTGTCCTGTTCCAATAGAAAAAAGTAATCGGATTTTTTGCGCCCATTCTCTGAATAAATAAGCGACAGATAACTGTCGCTTAAGTGTTTCCCATCGTTTCAGGGTGATATTACAGATTCTCGTAGCACCACTCTTTGTCGGTTAGTTCAATGCCGAAGGACTCGGAGGTATCCTTGAATGTCAGATATCCCTTAACGAAGTCCAGTCCGTACTCCAGGCACTTGTCCTCCATGCAGGCTTTCTTCCAGCCCTTGTCAGCCAGTTCCTTGATGTACTTGATGGTGGCGTTGGAAAGCGCGGCAGATGCGGTGTTGGCCACGGATGAAGGAAGGTTGGGGATACCGATGTGTCTGATGCCCCTCTCGTAGAACACAGGGTTCTCGTGAGTGGTGTACTGGGAGGATTCGATGGCTCCGCCCGGTTCAGCATCGATGTCCACGATCATTGAGTTGGGCTGCATCACATCCAGCATGTCTTTGGAAATGATGGTGAGACCCGGCACCCACTTGACGCAGTTCAGTACGATGTCCGCATCCTTGATCTCTCTGGTGACGTTGGCCTTGTTGGAATAGCAGGTCCTGACGCCGGGGAGCTTGTTGGCAAGCACGTCCTCCAGTTTGAGAAGATCCACGTCCATGAGGACCACGTCTGCGTTCATTCCCATGGCCAGTCTTGCAGCTGCGACTCCCACGTTGCCTGCTCCGAAGATCACGATCTTCATGGGCTTCACTCCGATGGTGCCGCAGATGGACTTGCCTGCGCCGCCCTGGGTGGTCTGTGAATAAAAGAGTCCCGTGAGCAGTCCGATCTCACCTGCGATCCTTGACATGGGCTCCAGAAGGATGAAATGTCCTCTGTCGTCCATCATGTCCTCAAGGGCGATGCCGATACACTTGGACTTCAGGAGTTCATCGGTCTCCGGCCTCCTGTTGGCGGAGTGGATGTATGTGAAAAGTATCTGGTCTTCTCTTAAGAGTCCGAACTCCTTGGGCAGGATCTCCTTGACCTTGCAGATGAGCTCAGCCTTGTCGAAGCAGTCCTTCTCAGACTCGACGATCTCGGCGCCGGCAGCGATGTAGTCGCTGTCCGGGAAGCCTGCGGCGGCTCCTGCGCCCTTTTCCACATATACGGTATGTCCCGCGTCAACCAGTTTCGCTACATTGGAGGGAATGATCGCTACACGATATTCCTGTTCTTTGATTTCTTTTGGCAATCCGATCTTCATGTCACGCCTCCTGTAAGCTATATGCAAAAGAATTTAATACAGATTTAACTCACCCAGCATCAGCGCCATATATCCTGCCATGGTGCTGAAACTGAACACGGGAAGCCCCGTGGCATCCCTGATGGCCGGTCCGAAGGGAGGCAGGTCAGTGCACTCCAGAACGAAGGCGCCTATATCCGGATGTTCCTTAACTGCATCCAGGGCTGTTCCCATGATCTCCTTCTCTACCAGATCCATGTCCACGGGCTCATCCTCTTTTTCGAAGATGGAGTTCCACTCCGGACAGTTCTCCAGTCCCAGAACTATGATCCTGGACATGTCGTTTACTCCGCAGTAGCCGAAGTGCTCAGGGGTAAGGCTGGAACCGTAGGCGGTCATCACCGCTACCTTCTTGGAAGGAGCTATGATCTGCAGCGCAAAAGGCACCTGAAGAAGCGACGAAAGGAAAACAGGAATGTCCAGAGCCTCAGACACCTGCTTCTGGAAGATGGCATTGAAACCGCAGGATCCCGTAAGAGCCTTGATGCCCTCAGCCTGCATCTCCTTGCCTATCTCAATGAAACGGTCGCAGACCTCCTGTGAAGGATGATTTATTATGGTCTCGGTGCATGCACCCTCCACATGCCTCATGTCCACGGGAAACGGATAAGACTCCGCGTTGGTGGAGTTGCCCTTGAGAGCCTCAAGCTGCATGAGTCCTACGGGTACATGGCCCTTTTCCCATCTCAAAAGACCTATCTTAGCGTTGTTTGCCATAAAAGCCTCCTATATGTACTGCCTCGTCTTCAGGTCCTGATAAGCCTTGGATGCGCTTATCATCCTGCAGATGGCGTAGTCTACCGAAAGTACCAGTGCCAGGAAATTGCAGAGCCAGATGGACACCACCGTGAAGTAGAGCACGTTGAAGATGTCGATGGGCACGGGAATTCCCAGAAAACTCTTGAGATAGATGTCCGGATAGAAGCATCCGCCTGCGGCGAACCTGATCCAGCATATGTAATAGAGCACCAGGATCACGATGGCCGCATACATCCAGTAATTGCCGAAAGGCGTGTATCCCATCAGGGGAAGTACCAGATTCAGCATGAATCTGCTCCAGAACTCCATTCTGGACTCCTTAAGGCTGGCAGTCTCCAGGTCATCTGGCGTGGTGGCTGATGCCTTGCGCATGA
>JAEEOX010000132.1 GCA_016284485.1 Bacillota bacterium
CGAGGACATCGCCAGGATCAGCGCCGTGATATACTGCGAGAGGAAGTCCCACAAATCCATAATAATCGGTCACGAAGGCCGCAAGCTCAAGGGCGTGGGCAAGGCCGCCCGCCAGGAGATAGAGGATCTCCTGGGTGAGAAGGTGGCCCTGAAACTCTGGGTCAAGGTCAAGGAGAACTGGAGAGATTCGGGAGCGGCCCTTTCGAATTTCGGATACACTGAGAAATGATAACGGATACAGAAGGTATCATCTTAAGACAATTCAAGACTGTCAACGGCAGGACCATGCTGGTGATGTTTTCCAGGAAACTGGGCAAAATATCAGTGGCCACCAACATGACCGGAGGAGGGAAGAACCGCTCCGCTCTTTCGGCAAAGCCCTTCACCTACGGGAAATATGAACTGTACAAGGGAAGAGAACTGTACGATCTGAATTCCGGGAGGGTGATCGAGAGCTACTACGGGATCGGTGACGATCTGGACAGATTCTCGGCAGCATCATATTGCCTGGAGCTTACGGACCGGATCCTAATGGAGGAGGACCCGCAGCCAAGACTTTTCGGGGAGCTCACGGAATGCCTCAGGGCCATCGAAAACAGCCGGGGAAATGAGAAGACTCTGACCATCGCCTACATTGTGAAGGCACTGGATCATACGGGCACCATGCCGGAGCTGGATCACTGCGCTTCCTGCGGAAAGGATATGACCGGTCTCAGACCTGCAGGTTTCAGCGTCGGAGACGGTGGTATAATATGTGGGAACTGCTGTGACGATAAAGTGAAAACTAATGAGGGATCATTGATTTATACAGTGAATTTTGATATAATCAATATCCTGAAATATTTTAAGAATGAGCCCTTTTCGAGATTCGAAAAGATAAGGCTGGATGACCGGCTCTCAGAGGAACTGATGAAGATCCTCAAGAGCTATATGGCCTACCATCTTGACGTAAAGGATCTCAAAAGTGAGTTCATGACTTTTTAAGGGATAGAGTAAGTTTAAGAGATCTAAGGAGGATCGAAAATGGAAATCACACTGGAAAAGATCGAACTTGTAAAGGACAGAACAGGCGTATCTTACAAAGAAGCAAAAGATGCTCTGGAAGCCTGTGACGGCAGCGTAGTCGACGCCATTATCTCCATCGATGAGAGCATGGACGGCAAGGACCAGGGTTCCATGGGGGATTACGTACGCAACACAGTAAACAAGGTCAAGGAGCTTGTAAACAAGGGCAACATCACCAAGATCAGCGTCAAGAGGGGCGATGACTCCATCATCAACATCCCCGTGAACGTAGGTCTCGTCGGTGCTGTGATCGCACCCTGGGGACTGCTGGCTGCAGCCATCGCAGCCTTCGGATTCAAGTGCAAGGTAGAGCTCACTTCTGATGACGGAAAGGTCATCGACATTTCCGAGAAGGTGGGCAAGGCCTCCGACACAGTGAAGGAGAAGGCAGGCGTAGTGGTCGACGAGATCAAGAACAGAGCACCTGAAGTATATGACAAGGTGAAGGACGCAGGACAGGATGCTTTCGGAAGCATCAAAGAGAAGGCTCCCGAAGTATTCGACAAGGCAAAGGCAGCCGGACAGGAAGCTTTCGGCAACCTTAAGGAAAAGGCTCCCGAGTACTATGAGAAGGCAAAGGCAGCCGGACAGGAAGCTTTCGAGAACCTCAAGGAAAAGGCCCCCGAATACTATGAGAAGGCAAAGGCAGCCGGACAGGAAGCTTTTGAGAACCTCAAGGACAAGGTTGCAGGCGAAGATGATTTTGAAGTTGAGATCGAAGTCGACGAGAAGGACGTAAACGACGAGCTCAATAAATAACGGCCGAAGAAAGGATAACGTATGGCAGTGGAAGTAACGATGGAAAAGATCACCGCTCTGTGCAAGAACAGGGGATACATATTCCCCGGCTCAGAGATCTACGGCGGTCTTGCAAACACCTGGGACTACGGTCCCCTTGGAGTGGAATATCTGAACAATGTTAAGAAAGCCTGGTGGAGGAAGTTCGTACAGGAATCCAAGTACAATGTAGGACTTGACGCCGCCATCCTGATGAATCCCCAGACATGGGTGGCCTCAGGACACGTGGGAGGATTCTCGGATCCCCTTATTGACTGCAGGGCATGCAAATCCAGATTCAGAGCTGACAAGCTCATCGAGGACTGGAATCAGGAGAAGGGCATCAAGGACATGATCGTGGACGGATGGTCCAACGAGCAGCTTGAAGCCTACATCAGGGACAACGGCATCGTATGCCCCGAATGCGGCAAAAGCGATTTCACCGGCATCAGACAGTTCAATCTGATGTTCAAAACATTCCAGGGAGTCACAGAGGACTCCAAGGCTGAGATCTACCTCAGACCGGAGACAGCCCAGGGAATCTTCGTAAACTTCAGGAACGTACAGCGCTCCGCCAGAAAGAAGATACCTTTTGGCATCGCCCAGATAGGCAAATCCTTCAGAAACGAGATCACTCCCGGAAACTTCATCTTCAGGACCAGAGAGTTCGAGCAGATGGAGCTGGAGTTCTTCTGCAAACCGGGAACAGATCTTGAATGGTTCGAATACTGGAAGACCTATTGCAGGAATTTCCTCCTGGCCCTGGGAATGAAGGAAGAGCACCTGAGGATGAGAGATCACTCTCCCGAGGAGCTTTCAAACTATCCAAAGGGAACTACGGACCTGGAGTAGACATTCCCCTGGGGTTGGGGTGAGCTCTGGGGTATCGCGGACAGAACGGATTTCGACCTGAATCAGCACATCAACGTGTCCGGACAGGATCTGAGCTATGTTGATTCCGAGACCGGCGAGAAGTATGTGCCTTACGTTATCGAGCCATCTCTTGGAGCAGGAAGAGTCGCTCTGGCCTTCCTGATAGACGCTTACGATGAAGAGGATCTGTCACAGGACGGCAAGGAGGACATGAGAGTGGTTCTCCGCCTGCATCCTGCGCTGGCCCCCTTCAAGGCGGCTGTGCTTCCTCTTTCGAAGAAGCTTTCTCCCGTGGCCGAACCCATCTATGAAGAGCTCTGCAAGCACTTCATGGTGGACTTCGACAATTCGGGATCCATCGGCAAGAGATACAGAAGAGAGGACGAGATCGGTACTCCGTTCTGCATCTGCGTGGACTTCGATACGGAGACGGATGGCTGTGTGACCATCTGAGACAGGGATACCATGGAACAGGTGAGGATCCCGGTGAAAGATGTTAAAGCTTACATCGAAGAGAGACTGGCTTTCTAGAGATGGACAGTATCAATTGATACAGAAAGGAAATATTCGTGGAAAACAAAGTAGTTTATTCATTCAACGAAGGCTCCAAGGAAATGAAGAGCCTTCTGGGCGGCAAGGGAGCAAACCTGGCAGAGATGACCAGGATCGGTCTCCCCGTACCCTTCGGCTTCACTGTTACTACAGAGGCATGCAACAAGTATTATGAGGACGGCAAGAAGATCTCCGACGACGTGATCCAGGCTATCTACGAGAAGCTTGAGGAACTCGAGATCGTGACCGGCAAAAAATTCGGATCCAATGAGAATCCTCTCCTTGTTTCTGTAAGATCCGGCGCAGTCATCTCCATGCCCGGCATGATGGACACCATCCTGAACCTGGGTCTCAACGACCAGTCTGTGGAAGGTCTTGCAGCAAGGACCAACAACAGAAGGTTCGCAATGGACAGTTACAGAAGATTCATCCAGATGTTCGGTGACGTAGTTCAGGAGATCCCCAAGGAGAAGTTCGACAAGATCTTCGACGGCAGGAAGGAACTCAAGGGCGTCAAGTATGACGTTGAACTCACAGCTGAGGACCTGGAAGAGATCATCAAACAGTACAAGGTACTTGTAAAGGAAGAGACCGGAGAGGAATTCCCGCAGGATCCCAAGGTACAGCTCATCGAGGCTGTAAAGGCAGTATTCAGATCCTGGATGAATGACAGAGCCATCCTCTACAGGAAGCTGAACGGCATCCCGGGCAACCTGGGAACAGCTGTAAACGTACAGTCCATGGTATTCGGAAACATGGGCAACGATTCCGGAACAGGCGTGGCCTTCACCAGAAGCCCGTCCAACGGAGAGAAGAAGATCTTCGGAGAATTCCTTGTGAACGCACAGGGCGAGGACGTTGTGGCAGGAGTCAGAACACCTCTCAACATCGACGAGATGGAGAAGGCCTTCCCCGAAGCATACAAGAATTTCGTACACATCGCAGACGTTCTTGAGAAGCACTACAAGGACACTCAGGACATGGAGTTCACCGTTGAGGACGGCAAGCTCTACATGCTTCAGACCAGAAACGGCAAGCGTACAGCTCAGGCTGCTGTCAAGATCGCAGTGGACATGGTGGCAGAGGGCCTCATCGACAAGGAGACAGCTGTAACAAGACTTGAGCCTTCTCAGATCGACCAGCTGCTTCACCCCATGTTCGACGCAGACGAATTAAAGGGCGCAAAGGTCATCGCCAAGGGCAAGCCCGCTTCCCCGGGAGCAGCCTTCGGACACATCTACTTCACAGCAGACGATGCCACAGAAGCTGCCAACAGAGGAGAGAAGGTACTTCTCGTAAGAGCTGAGACTTCACCTGAAGACCTGGCAGGAATGGTTGCCGCAGAAGGTATTCTGACCGAGAGAGGCGGAATGACTTCCCACGCTGCAGTAGTTGCCAGAGGAATGGGCAAGTGCTGCGTGGCAGGATGCTCCGAAGCCAAGGTAAGCGAAGAGAACAAGACACTGAAGTTCGAGTCGGGCGCAGAGTACAAGGAGGGAGACGTGATCTCCATCAACGGATCCACCGGAGAAGTTTATGACGGCGCCATCAAGACAGTAGAACCCAGCGTTTCCGGTGATTTTGCAACACTCATGGGATGGGCCGACGAGATCAGGACTCTGAGAGTCAGGACCAACGCCGACAACCCCAGAGACGCCAGACAGGCTGTGGAATTCGGATGCGAGGGAATCGGCCTCTGCAGAACTGAGCACATGTTCTTCGAGGAGGAGAGGATCCCGGCCATCAGAAGGATGATCGTAGCCAATACCGTCGAAGAGAGAAAGGCTGCTCTGGAGATCATCAAGCCCTATCAGCAGGGAGACTTCAGAGAGATGTTCAAAGTCATGGAAGACAGACCCATGACCATCAGACTTCTTGACCCGCCGCTCCACGAGTTCCTTCCCCACACGGAAGAGGATATCAGAGCCCTGGCCAAGGACATGAATCTGTCCTATGAGACTCTCCAGAACGTAGTGGACGGTCTTCACGAGATGAACCCCATGCTGGGAACCAGAGGATGCAGACTTGACGTTCTCTATCCTGAGATCGCAGTGATGCAGACCGAAGCCATCATCGGCGCCGCTCTGGAAGTAAAGAAGGAATGCGGATATGACATCGTTCCCGAGATCATGATCCCGCTGACCATCGACAAGAAAGAGCTGAAGTACGTCAGCGACATCGTCAGGGAAACTGCCGACAGACTCATCAAGGAGTCCGGAATGGAAATGAGCTACATGGTAGGAACCATGGTAGAAGTTCCGAGAGCAGCCCTTACAGCTGACGAGATCGCAGAAGAAGCTGAATTCTTCTCCTTCGGAACCAACGACATGACTCAGATGACTCTCGGATTCTCCAGAGATGACACAGCAGACCTGGTCAACCTCTACGTTGACAAAGGACTCCTGGAAGAGGATCCCTTCAAGACCATCGACATCGACGGCGTAGGCAAGATCGTGGAAATGGCAGTCAAGCTGGGCAAGCAGACCAGACCCAACATCAAGCTGGGCGTATGCGGAGAGCACGGCGGAGATCCCAAGTCCGTGGAATTCTTCCACAAGATCGGTCTCAACTACGTTTCCTGCTCACCCTTCAGAGTGCCGGTAGCACGTCTGGCAGCGGCGCAGGCAGCCATCAAGACAAAATAGAACTGATGAATGCGAAGAGGATCAGACCACAATCTGATCCTCTTTAGCGGGTAACTTATCTCAATGTTTAAAACCATACTTTACACATTTTTCATATCCATGGTACCTGTGATCGAACTGAGAGGGGCGATCCCCGCAGGCGTGGCAGGAGGACTCCCGGTGTTTTCAGCGGCGCTGATCGCCATAGTCGGAAACATGGTGCCGGTACCTTTTGTGCTGCTGTTCACCAGGTCAGTCCTGGCATACATGGAGAAGAGAAACAAGCTCATGCAGAACCTGGCTGCAAAGGTCAGAGCCAAGGCGGAGAAGAACAAAGGTAAGGTAGAACGGTATAAGTTCTGGGGATTGGTCCTCCTGGTAGCGATCCCGCTTCCGGGGACAGGGGCCTGGACCGGAGCGATAGTGGCGGCTCTTCTGGACGAAGAGGGAGTGAAGGCGACATTCGCCATACTCCTGGGAGTACTTATTGCAGCTGTCATTGTGAGCCTGATCACCACCGGCGTGATAGCGCTCAACTGAAATGCAAAAATAGTACAAAAAACTGCACCCCGGGGTGCAGTTTTTT
>JAEEOX010000133.1 GCA_016284485.1 Bacillota bacterium
CAGGCAACTGCTGGTCCACGGGAAGCTCAATGTACCAGAGTACCGATATCGCAGGTGACATGATCATGGACTTCCATGTTTCGCTCACCGAGGACGATCCGGAATCCAAACTCGCATATATTACCAAACTCAACTGATTCATGAGCGAAACAGACATTAAAGAAAAAAACGGAAACATCGAGAGTTTCCGTCAGGAAAACTTCAGAAGACGCAGCCGTTATACGGCGGTGTTCATCTCACTGGCCATAGCTTTCTGCGTGATCATCGTGGTGAACATCAACTCCGGAAACGTGAACATACCCATATCCAGGATCCTGGACATTCTGTTCACCAGGTCCGGCGACCCCAAGGAAATGGACATCATCTGGAGGATCAGGCTGCCGCGTATACTGATGGCGGCAATGCTGGGAGGGGCACTGAGCCTTTCCGGCTTCCTGCTCCAGACCTTCTTTGAGAACCCCATTGCGGGACCCTTCGTTCTGGGTATCTCCTCGGGAGCAAAGATGGTGGTGGCATTCACCATGATATTCAGCCTGAGCCTTGGGTACACCATGAACTCGTATTCCCTCATCGCCGCAGCCTTTGTAGGATCTCTGATCTCCATTGGCTTCATACTTCTGGTGGCCCGGAGGGTAAAGAACATGGCTGCACTTCTGGTGGCAGGTATCATGATAGGCTACATCTGCTCAGCTGTGACTGACTTCATCGTGACCTTCGCGTCGGACTCTGACATAGTCAATCTACACGGATGGTCACTGGGAAGCTTCTCCGGCATGAGCTGGTCCAACGTAAGGATCACTGCGGTGGTGGTGGGGATCACCTTCATCCTCACATTCCTTTGCTCCAAGCCCATAGGAGCTTATCAGCTGGGGGAGGCCTACGCCCAGAGCATCGGTGTGAACATCAAGGTCTTCAGGGTGGCGCTGATACTGCTTTCCAGCGTGTTCTCCGCCACAGTCACGGCCTTCGCGGGACCCATTTCCTTCGTTGGCATCGCAGTGCCTTTCCTGATCAAGGGAGCTCTCGGCACCTCGAAACCGCTGGTGGTGATACCTGCAACATTCGTAGGAGGCGCTGTGTTCTGCATGTTCTGTGACCTGATCGCAAGGCTTGCCTTCGCGCCGCTGGAACTCAACATCAGCACCGTCACGTCCATCTTCGGCGCGCCGGTGGTCATCTACATGATGATCAACAGAAGGAGGGGAGTGAAATGAACGAAAAGTATTTCGAACTCTCAAACCTCTCCGTAGGATACAACAAGAACATTCTGATCCACGACATCTGTCTGGATATCAAAAAAGGTGAGATCGTGACCCTGATCGGCCCCAACGGCGCCGGCAAATCCACGATCCTCAAGAGCATAACCCGGCAGCTGGAGATCATAGGCGGACAGGTGATGTTCGACACCAAGGAGATAAGATCCATCTCGTATAAGGAGCTTTCCACGAAGATGGCTGTGGTCCTCACTGAGCGGCTCAAGACCGAGCTTCTCACCTGCCACGACATCGTGGCCACAGGACGCTATCCCTACACGGGACGGCTGGGCATCCTGTCCCACGAGGACGAGGACAAGGTGGACGAGGCCCTGAGAGCGGTGAACGCCCTGGACCTGGGAGGCCGGGACTTCAACGCCATCTCGGACGGTCAGAAACAGAGGATCCTCCTGGCAAGAGCCATCTGTCAGGAGCCGGAGATCATAATCCTGGACGAGCCCACGTCCTTTCTGGACATCAGGTACAAGCTGGAACTTCTCAGCATCCTCGGCAGGATGGCCAAGGAAAAGGGGATAACCATTATAATGACCCTCCACGAGATCGATCTGGCGCAAAAGATCTCCGACAAGATAGTCTGTGTATCCGGAGACCATATCACCAGATACGGCACGCCT
The DNA here is from genome assembly GCA_016284485.1 of Bacillota bacterium. Classification (GTDB taxonomy): domain Bacteria; phylum Bacillota; class Clostridia; order Peptostreptococcales; family Anaerovoracaceae; genus RUG754. Next base: position 1,889 of record JAEEOX010000133.1, read on the forward strand.
CAGGAAGTATTCAAGGAGGATGTGATCAGAGACCTGTACGGTATCGACAACGGCTTCTTTGATCCCATGTTCGGTTCCATTGAACTGATGAAACCTTCAGGAGAGGAGCCCGAGGTCTTCGTCATAAGTTCAGGCGGGACCGGCGTTCCCGTGTACAGGGAACTTCAGAAGAACAATACTGCGTTTG
>JAEEOX010000134.1 GCA_016284485.1 Bacillota bacterium
CGGCTGCACCAGAACGTAGGACTCGTGGAAGGCGGGTTTCGTCATGATGTCTATGACGGGCCGCGCGAAGGTGGCTATGACGAAGACCATGGCCTGAAGCACTATGAACACGTAGTTCAGGACCTGCCGGTACTTGTCCTTGGCGTCATCTTCCTCCACGTTTGCAAAGGCAAAGGTGGTGAAGGCCAGCGCCACACTGGACACCACGATGTTAAGCACATTGGCGAACCTCTGGGCCACACCGTAGAGTCCCACCACGCTCTCATCCCAGTAGTAGAGCAAAATATATCTGTCCGACAGTGTCAGCACCCAGCTGACCACCACCATTGGAACCAGAGGCAGTGCGTATTTCAACATGTCCCTGAACAGCTCTCTGTCGAAGGAAGTTTTTTGCTTCCTGCCGGCCGCCGCCCTGAACATTATCATCCGGATGAAGTTTGCCAGACATGCGCTGATTATCAGCGATATGTATCCCTTCTTCAGGATAGCGACGAACAGGATGTTGGCGCCCAGCATCACAGCCGAAGTGATCACCGTCACCAGTCCGTAGACCGCCATCCGGTTCTCCATCCTCACGTCCAGAGCATCCGGAAGAGCCCACAGTTCGAACACCACGGTGAAGGCTGCGATGATCACCGCAACTCTGTACGCATCAGTCCCGAAAAGCCAGCCGGATATCTGTCCTGCCAGGGCGATCACCAGGATCATGAAGGCGCTGGATATCATGGTCACCTGTCTGACTACCCTGTATACCCTCCTGCATCTGGCAGGATCCTCCTTGGCGAAGTAGAAAGCGCTGAAGGCTGAGTCGAAGCCCAGTACCAGGATGGGATAGATGAAGGACATCAGGTTGGTCACTGTGTCCGAGATCCCTATGTCCGCCGGGGCCAGATACTTCGTATAGAGGGGCAGCAGGAAAAAGTTCATGGCCTTAAGGATGACGTTGGCCACCGTAAGGATCGCGCTGCCCTTTACGAAATCTTTAAGTGTGACGTTACTTCCTGCCATCTGTCATTTTACCCCATGTTTACCGATGGCCTCTTCATATATGTGTACCAGGTCATCAGCTATCTTTTCGGGAGAGAACCCGGACAGGACCTTCTCCCTGATGTTTTCTGTGTCATATTCGCCGGCGTGCACGGACATATGGAGGAGGGCTTTGACGTAAGCCTCCCTGTCCCCTACCGGTACCAGCATACCGTTTTCGCCGTCCACGAAGTCATTCGGTCCGCCGCAGGCCGTGGCTATGACCGGAAGTCCCGCAGCCATGGCCTCGATGTATGCCACGCCGAAGGTCTCAGCTTTAGACAGGAGCACGAAACAGTCGCTCTCCGCGAAAAGTTCCGCTATCTCCCTTCTGTCCAGCTGACCTGTGAAATGCACCTTATCTGCGATGCCCAGATCCCGGGCCTTCTGTTCCAATGTTTCTCTTTCAGGTCCCTTGCCCACTATGGTGAGTTCCAGGTCCGTTCCGGCCCTGTCCGATGCCTCCCTGAATGCTTCCAGAAGGTCGCCGAAGCCCTTGATGGGAACCAGGTTTCCTACAGATATGAATCTGAAGGGACTGTTTTCCTCCCGGCCCCTGCGGCACACACCGCTGTATGCTCCCGTGTCCGCCACATTGGGGACTATGCGGAAGCTGAGATCAAAATTATTCCTGAGTTTGTCCGCAAAACTGCCGCTTACAGCTATGAGAGCCTTGGCTTTCTCATAGCTTTTGACAGCCCTCTCTCTGAGTCTGTCGGATATCTCATCCCTGTTAAGTCCGGAGAAATGCTCGGTGATGACCAGAGGTATCCCCGTCTCCTGACTGAGGGCGCCAGCGGCTATTCCCATATCGTAGAAGTGGGCGTGGATCACGTCCGGTGTGCCCAGTTCCGCCACTGCTTTTTTGTACGCGGATCTCAGGGCGGACTTGGCCACCTTGTCGGACAGTCCCCCGGCCACCTTGCCCAGAGGGATGCTCACGGAGAATACGTCGATGCCCTCCACACTGAGTCTGCTGTAGCCCAGGGCTCTCCTTCTCCTTATGGATCTCAGGTCCAGCGCCACCAGGGCAACCTTGTGGCCGGCAGCCTTAAGGGCCTTAGCCTGATCCAGGGCGAAGATCCCGCGCTTGTATTCTTTTGTGGGATAACCGTTTGAGACTATGAGAATGAACAAGGCTGTCTCCTAATGTTTTGCAGTATCCAGTACCCGGCGGTAAAGGTCCAGAAGGATCTTTTCCTGGGTGCCCCAGTTGTATTCTTCCAGAATGGCTCTTCTTCCGTTCTGCCCCATCTCAAGGCACAGTTCAGGATCAGAGGTGAGCTTCAGTATCGCGGCTCTGATCCCCGGAATGTCCTCCGGATCCACCATGATCCCGCAGGAGTACTTGCCGACTATATCTTTCCAGAGATCGAAATCCGTGCAGATCACGGGCAGTCCGGCCTCCATTTCCTCGAAGATCTTGGTGTTGCCTATGGTCCCCTGCTTTCCGAAAGTGTTGTTGGAAGGCTTGAGAAGCGCCATTCCTACGGAACACTGCCTCAAAACACCCGCAACCTCACTGTGAGGTATCTTTCCCAGGTAATCCACCTGATCCCAGTTGGGAAGTGCCCTGAGTTCCTCCATATAGTTGCTGCCCACAACAGGTCCCAGAAGTACGTATCTGACTTCAGGGTCCTCTGCGATGGCTTCTATTATTTCCCTGTGATCCCACTGGTAGCTGATGCCTCCTGCGAATGCGATCTTTTTGGAATCGTACTCGTGCTCACATGACGCTTCAGGATCTACTATGGGATAATTGGTGACCATGGTGACAGACTTGCAGTAGTCACGGATCAAGGGCTCCTGCCCAGGGGTCACCGTCACCACAGCGCTGAATTTCCTGAGGGCATGCCTGTAGAACGTGCGGAAAGCCAGAGAAGCAGGTCTCCTCATGGCTCCGGGAATGTATTCCTTCCTGTCTATCAGGCTCATGTATTCCTCATGGCTGTCCCAGATAACGGGATATCCCTTCTTTATCAGCTTCAGGCCGTAGGGGATCAGCTCCGGATCATGGATGTGGTACAGGGCTGCATCCTCCTTAAGGGCAAGCTCGTACACCGCTCTGGAGCCCTTGGTCATGCGGTCTCTTTTACTCTTGAAAGAGAGACCTGTTGAAACTATGCGGACTCCGTTGTCCGCGGTCTCACCGCCGTTCTCGTCATTCACTATGAGAACGACCTCGTAGCCCGCGCGGGCCAGAGAACCGCATTCCTTCTCATATATTCTTGTGTCGTACCTTCTGTGTACGCTTGTGAGATGACAGACTTTTTCAGACATCGTTCCGGGTCACATCCTCACTGGCCGTCTGCGGCTCTTCGGTCACGGTCTCTGCAGGCACTGCGGTCTCCGCGGTCTCTGCGACTCCGGCTCCTGCCGCCGCAGCGGCGATCTTTGCCTTTTTTCTCTTACCTGTCAGCAGGCCTGTGATATCGCTGAAATAAATGATGATCAGGAATCCGACTATAGTCACTATGGTCGAAAAGCTGTATATGAAGTCGAAGAATCCGCCCTGAGTCATGGCTCCTATGCTCTTGGTCATCACAGCCAGGAAAGCTATGGTAGCCGGAGTCTTCTTGATCTTGATTATCATATAGAACAGAAGGCTGATGACCAGGCCTACCCACACGATGGAGAATACCAGGCCTGCCCAGCCGAAGTTGGCGTAGGCCTCTCCGACGAAGTTGGTGTTCATGACTCCTGCGGTGCCGTCATACACACTTCTGGATCCGTAGAATCCCATGATCACCTTGCCACTTCTCATATGTGTTGCCGGATCCATTCCGATGAGTCTCAGTATGGACGGTGAAAGACTTCTGCCTGCCAGGAATCCGCCGATCTTTCCGAAGTATTCCATGTGATATGCAAGCACTCCGAACTGAGTGAACAGCGTCCTTCCCAGGATGCCTCCGTAAATGTCATTCAGTGCGGAGCCGAAGCCGGTGGCTCTGTACATCACCACCAGAATGGCTGCCATACAGGCTCCGAAGCCCACCATGACGATGTTCCTGATGCCCTTTCTGAAGTAGATGATCATCAGCATGAACACGAACAGGTGGAAGATCATGGGGCTCTTTGAAAAGTCATAGGTGTTGGTGATACCTGACGCAATGAACATCACGAAAGCCAGAGCTATCCACTTAAGCTCCCTGCTGGCCACCGCAAACGCAAAGGTTATGTATGACACAATGGGTATTCCGAAGATGATCAGCAGGTTCTTGATGTAGCTGATGCCGAAAAGCTGGATGGCTTCTATTCTCTGCCTCTCAAGGCCATAGTTCATGCTGCTGTCGGAAAAAACGATCTTCATGGCCGGAATATATCCGATCTTGATGATCATGAGTCCGAGAAGAGCGCACTGTATCACGGAAACTATGAGGAGGAACCAGAACAAAAGATCGTTGTGTTTCTCCACTATGTCTTTTTTGAGGAAGTCCTCATACTGTTTGGCCGGATCGAATCTGAGCACCTTGTATACCGTGAGCATGACGAAGGGAAGTCCTATCATCATCAGGTATGCGGCCACCGTGGCGTCCTCGATGGCGTCCGTTCTGAAGGCCAGATAATCCAGTGTGTAGTGCTTGGCGTATCCCAGGTTCTCCAGGATAGCCCCGATGAGGACCTGAAGAACGCTCAGGTAGTATACGTATGAAATTACGTTTATCTTTCCCAGGGACAGAGTTCCGGACGCCTGCCTGAACAGCCTGAACGAAAGATATGCAGTCACTGCTGCGCTTACGACGGTTAAGATCATGCTAAGTCCCCCAGAAAATACATTTTGGTGTAGATGTCTCCCTCACGGAAGTGGTCCCTGAGGAATTCTATCTTCGACCTGTCAAACCATTTGTCCAGATAAATTGAGTTGAATCCTTCTATCTCAGCAAGCTCGGATAGATCCGTCACCTCTGTGCCCTGAAGCCTGATCTCCTTGAGGTTCTCCAGGCGGCTTATGCCGTCGATGTTTGTCAGGGGGGTGAAGGTGAGCACCAGTTTTTCGATGGTGGGAATGTCCAGAGTCCCTTCGATGTCAGTGATCTGAAGACGGTCATAGTTGACTTCGAAGAGAAGCGGCAGATTCTCCAGTTCCACCTCCGTCACATCATCGTTTCTCAGTTCAAGTTTGGTAAGGTTAGGCATGTCCTTGACGGTGATCTTGCCGGAAGCTCCCGTCTCTCTCAGGTACATCACCTCCAGATCAGGATAGTTGTCTATGAAACGCTGAGTATCATCCAGATGGACGCCGGTAAGCTGTACGTTTCTGAGCTCGCTGAGCCCTGCGTCAGTAAGAGGTGTGGCGTCCAGTGTGGTCGATACTACGATTATCTTCTGAAGGTGCTTGAAGTTCTGTATGCCTTCCAGCGAGTCCATTGTGCAGCTGTTGATCGTAAGTATCTCCAGCCCCGTGAACTCCTCCAGGTCGGACAGATCATCCAGCCCTTTGTGCTCCTTAATGACCAGTTCCTTCACCTGAGCTGCCTCGTCCAGGGTGATGACCGGGTCGTTCAGAGATTCCATGACCGCGTCATACATCTGCGGATTGTCAATGGATATCGTGGTATCCGAATCTCTCATGGATGCGGACCAGATCAGAATCACCGAAAGCACGATGAAGATCACCCCGCCTATGAGATATTCCAGATTGTTTCTTGAAGAGAAAAACTCTTTTATCTTAGTCATCTTTTTCCTCCGTGGGTAATGACTCGGCCTTGGGTCCGCCAATAATGTGGTATTCCCTGTTGAACGCCACGAACATTATGGCAGCCATCACAGTGTGAACTATGATCCCCGCATAGGCCGGGCCGTACTCGTGGAACCTGGGGATCAGGAGCATATCCAGAACCGCCAGGGTCACAACTCCGACTACGGATACAGCCATGTTTACCTTTATCCTGCCCATGGCTGCAAGGCAGTTTGCTATCATGTATCTCAGACCGTTATTGATGAGAGATCCGATCACGATGATCCTCATGAGGGGGATCACATTGTAGTACTTGGGTCCGCCGTTGATGAAGATCAGCGGTTTGGCCAGAATTATCATGACCACGGACACCGCCAGTACCGCCAGGAAGTTGATCCCGTACATGGTGCGGAAATTCTTCCTTACCCAGACCGGATCGTTCTCGTTCTTGATGAAATACGGGTTGATGAACATGGCTGCGGCCTGGCAGATTATGGAAACGTTGGCAGGCCAGGTGAAGGCCACGTTATAGTCTGCGATGATCTCCGGGTCGTTAAGTATCCGGCCCAAAAGATATACGTCCAGAAGCATGAATAGCGCCCACATTCCGTTGGTGACCATGTACTGGAGAGAGTAAGTGATGATGCGCTTTTTCTTCTCACCCGGTACCGGTCCGGCCTCAACCTCTCTGAAGTATTTCCTGTGATTTGATATCCCAAGATATATGGCGAATCCCAGCTGGATGGCAACTCCCAGGATCACGTATACCAGAAGGTTCCCCCTCCAGGCACCTATGACCTTACCCAGTATGACGGTCACTGCGAAGCCCAGATTCAGGTAGGCGAACCTGCGGTTGTCGAACATGGCCCTCTCCAGGGTCAGGCTGTTGTCGTTGAAGTACTGGGCGGGCAGCATCAGGAGCATTATGTACAAAAGATACCCGTAGCTTCCGAATTCTCCGTTATGGGGGTAAAACCTGTTGATCACCAGTCCGACCAGCACCAGCGCCACATTGAAGATCAGCGCCGTGCGGGCCATGAAGCGGTAGACGGATCTTTTCTCCTTCAGATCATCCTCCAGGACCACGAATCTGAGCACAGCGTTGGATATGCCCATTCCGGCCACCAGGAAGAAGAAATTGTAAAGATTTTCCACATATCTGATGCCGCCGTAGTCCGCCTTGGTCAGGAGCCTCACTATGACGATGGATCCGAAGAAGGCCACGAACTTGTTAAGGAAGCTTCCGGATATCACGTGGACTCCGCCGGACTTCCAGAGGGATCCCAGTTTCTCCTTCGCCGTATTTTTAATTTTTGAAAAAGAAAAGTCCATTATCCTCCGATCACTTTTCTGTAAAGTTCCAGCATGGTATCAACGTTCAGGTTCCAGTCGTAGTTTTCCAGAACTCTTCTGCGCCCTGCTTCGCCCATGGTCTTACGCAAAGCCTCGTTCTCATAGAGAAGCTTCATCCTGTCCGCAATGGCTCTGACATCGTTTCTCGGCACGATGAATCCGGTGTCCTCGCTGACCACTTCCACGAAACCTTCCGTATCCGTGGCGATCACAGGTATTCCGCAGGCCATGGCCTCAACGGCTGAGACTCCGAAGCTCTCGCTGTCGGATACGCAGCAAAAAACATCGCTCCCCCTGAGTGCCTCCGGCATCTCAGTGTTGGGGATCATCCCCATGAAGCTGATGCCGGGAAGGCCGGTGTCGGCGGCCAGCTTTTCAAGTTTCCCGCGGTCGGATCCGTCACCGTAGATCCTGAGTTCGGATCCCTCCGCGGCCCCTTCAGTCTCCTTCACGAACAGCCGGTAAGCCTCTATCAGAAGGTCAGCCCTGTAATTGGGGATCAGGAGTTTGGCGAAGCTGAAGACCACCTTGTGTTCCGGATCTTCTTTACTGCCCTCTGCCGGGCGGAACCTCTCCGTGTCCACTCCGAAGGGAGTGATGGTTATGTCCATGCTACGCCCCATGATCTTTTCCACCTGACGGGCCATGCAATGGCTGGTGGAACAGATGTGTGAGGCGTAGTTGATATTCTTTTTGAGTATGGTTTCCTTTAACCGGCTCTGGTACGGGAACTCGTAGACGTCACTTCCCCACACGCTAAGTATCAGGTCAGGGATCCCTGCCATTCTCGCCAGGGTGCCGTAGCCTGAAGCATAGTGGGCGTTGGAAACGTCCGGTCTGAATTCCTTGTACAGTTTCCGAAGAGCCGGACCGTTAAGGTAATATCCCTTGAAGCCGCTCTTGGGAAGCTCAGCCACCCGGATGTCAGGGCGGATCTCAGACCTGAGATCCGTCTGCCCCGCCAGGGTCGCCACCATGACCTGATGACCTCTGTTACTGAAGGCGTTGACCCACTTCACTGTGTGGCTGGAGTTTAACATGCCGATGTAAAGTATCTTCATATGAGTTTTTTGAGCTCTTCGGCCACCAGTCTTACGTCATCCTCAGTCTTATAGGGATCCATGGGAAGACTGAGCACGGTGTTGCAGATCTCATCCGTCACCGGGCAGTCTGCCACAGCGCTGTCAGTGCCCTCGAAGGCTCCCTGGATGTGCATGGGCTTGATGTAGTAGATCATGGTGGGGATGCCCCTCTCCTTGAGAGCTGCCTGAAGTGCTGCTCTGTCAGTTCCTGCGGGAAGCTGGACCGTGTACTGTGCCCAGGAGGAAAGGAAACCTTCCTTCACCTCGGGAAGTACCAGAGGAGTATCCTTGAGAAGCTCATCGTACCATGAGGCCACCTTGTTGACAGCGTCCACCTCGTATTCTTTGAAAGCCTTGAGTTTCTCCTGAAGCACAGCTGCCTGGACCGTGTCCAGTCTGCTGTTCATTCCGATCCTGATGTTGTCATACTTGGAGCTTCCCTTGCCGTGAACGGCATAGGATCTGAGAAGGTCAGCCCACTGGTCGTTGTCAGTGAAGATTGCTCCGCCGTCTCCATAGCAGCCCAGAGGCTTTGCCGGGAAGAAGCTGGTGGTGGAGATGTCTCCGAAGGAGCATGCTCTCCTGCCGTTGATGGCTCCGCCGAAGCCCTGGGCTCCGTCCTCCAGAAGGAGAAGTCCGTACCTGTCGCAGATGGCTCTGATGGCCGGCATGTCCGCGGGAAGTCCGAAAAGGTCCACTGCGATCACTGCCTTGGGAGCATACTTGCCCTCAGCCAGGACCTTCTCTATGGCCTCTTCAAGTCTGGCAGGATCCAGGTTGTAGGATCTTCTGTCCACGTCCACGAAGAGAGGTGTGGCGCCGACTGCACTCACCACTTCTCCGGAGGAGAAATATGTGAAGTCCGGTACGAAGACCAGGTCTCCCTTGCCGATCCCCCATGCCATGAGGGCAAGCTGGAGGGCATCGGTCCCGTTGGCGCAGGACACGCAGTGCTTCACGCCTACGTACTCTGCCAGATCCTTTTCAAGTTCCTTTACGTTGCTTCCTCCGATGAAAGCTGCCTTTGCGCAGACTTCCTGAACGGAAGTGTCGATGGCGGTCTTGAGGACCTGATACTGTTTCTTTAGATCTCTGAATTCCATTTGTTCACCTGTATTGATGTTCTTGTCTGAATTATGTTTTTTGCGCCCCCTGTGAGGGACAAAACACCCGCTTAGAACGTGCCTTTCATGTCTGTTGAGGCAAAGTCCTCAAGGGGAAGTTTAACGGGCTGTCCGGTCTTCATGGACTTGTAGATGGCAAGCACCATCTCCAGACCGTTCCTGCCCGCCCTGGCGTCAACGTAGGGCTGACGGTGGTTCTTTATGGCGTCGATCACGTCGGCGTAAAGGCTGGTGTGACCGTTTCCGTACACGTTGGAGGTCTGCTCCTTGAAGCCCTTGTTCTGCTGATCGGCCTCGGTCTCGTCGGAGAAGTCCCATACGTCGATGTTGTTGGTGGAGGTGCCGCCGATCTTCACGGTACCCTTTTCACCGAAGAGATAGAGGGTCTCTTCCAGGTTCTTGGGATATACGTTGGTGGTTCCCTCGATGGTGGCCACTGCGCCGTTCTTGAAGGTGACCACTGCCATTCCGACGTCCTCAGCCTCGAGGTAATCGTGGAACTGCTGGCGAGTAACTCCGTACACCGTGTCCACTTCGCCGCCCATGAGCCATCTGAGAAGGTCTATTCCGTGGATGCACTGGTTCATCAGGCATCCGCCGTCGTCTGCCCAGGTGCCTCTCCAGGGTGCCTGGTCATAGTAGCCCTTGTTCCTGTTCCATCTCACGTGGATGGAACCGTGGCTCAGTGTTCCGAAACGTCCCTCGTCCAGAGCCTTCTTGGTCTGCTGCACCGCGATATTGAAACGATTCTGGTGGCAGGCGGATACCACTACGCCCTTTTCCTCGGCCAGACGCACGATCTCGTCGGCGTCCTTCATGTTCATGGACATGGGCTTCTCGATTATGACGTTCACTCCGTGGTTGATAAGATATTTTGCGATCTCAGCGTGGTCGCCGGAGGGGGTGGCGATGGCTGCCAGCTCGATCTCCGGATGCTCCTCAAGCATCACCTTGTAGTCTGTGTATCTTGCGATCTTGTCCGCATCCTTCGGCATCTGCTTACCGAAAAGAATGTCGATGTTCTCCGGTACTGTATCGCAGGCCGCAACGAACTCCAGTCCGTTGTTGTCGCATGCTTTAACGTGGTTAACTGCGATCCTGCCGCATCCTATAAGCGCATATTTCATTAATCCTGCTCCTTTACTCGTTCTTTTCCTTTAATGCAACGCCTGTATATTCATAACGCCTGCCGCAGTCGGGGCAGACATAAAAGCCGTCTTTCTCCCTGAGTACCTGTCCGCACTCGCAGACCCATCCGATCCTCTTGGCCGGGACTCCCGCCATGAGGGCATGGGGCTCCACGTTCTTGGTCACCACTGCGCCGGAGGCGATGGTGGCGTATTCGCCGATGTCGTGTCCGCAGACCACCGTGGCGTTGGCGCCGATGGTGGCATCGTGATGGACCACTGTCTTCTTGTAGCCCGCGCTTCCCTTGGGGAACCTGGCTCTGGGGGTCAGGTCATTGGTGAACACCATGGAGGGACCGCAAAAAACATTGTCCTCCAAGGTGACTCCCTCGTACACGGATACGTTGTTCTGGATCTTCACGCCGTTTCCGATGTGCACATTGTTGGACACGTTGACGTTCTGTCCAAGGGAGCACTTCTCGCCTATGACGGCACCCTTCTGGATGTGGCAGAAATGCCAGATCTTGGTGCCCTGTCCTATTTCAACTCCGTCGTCCACATAAGATGATTCGTGAACGAAATAATCTTTGTCAGCCAATTTTCTTTCCTCTTTTCTCTGATATCTTTGAAAGGTCGGTACAGATCTGTTCCGCTCTGTCCTCCCATGTATTGCCTTCTCTTATGAATCTCAGGGCAGCCAGGTGCATCTCCTTCATCCTCACGGGATCCTTGAAGAAATCCCTGACCGCGTCCGCCATGGCCTCTATGGTGTAATCTTCGGCGAACACTGCAGCGCCGCTGTCCCTGAAAAGCCCCACCGAAGCCTTGCCGGGCCTGGCAATGAACGGCTTTCCGTGTGAAAAATACTCGTAGAGCTTGACGCTTACCGCCAGATCGTTGTAGGGGTCGTTTTCCTTGGGGACCATGCATACCGCCGCCTGGTCGTAGTACCTGTTGAGTTCCTCTCCCGATGCGTGGGCTATGGTGAGATATGGGTGCTCACGTTCCAGCTCCTCCTCGGTCTTTCCTATAAGGGCCAGTTCCTGAGCCCTGCAGACCACCGTAAGCGGATACTCCTCCGTCCCCTCTGCGTTAAGAATGTCATAGGCTCTGAGCATGTCTCCGAAGCCGTATCCTGTGGCGATCCCGCCTATGTACAGGCTCATGCGGCTCTCCGGTACCGGCGGATCCATGACCTCCCCTGCCGGGGGAAGAGCTCTTGGATCCGGGTGCGGGATCACTCCGCAGGCCGCATCGGAGGGCATGTACAGTATGTCCGCATATTTCGCCACGAACCTCTCGTCCCTCTTGAACAGAGGAAGTGTGTAGTGGTAGATCAGTTTGTTCCTCAGACCCTCTCCCGGGCCGTACATCTCGGGATATCTGTAGTAGAAGTCTCTGTAGAAATATCCCACCGGCACTCCCATGTCGTGGACCCTTCTGATCAGCTTCCTGTCCTCCTTCAGGAAAAGAGGATGTGTGGCATTCTCCACGTAGCAGATGTCCGGAGTGTTTCCGTCCAGCCAGGCGTTGGCTTCCGCAACGCTCCGCCTGTGCTCCGAATTGTCGTGGGTGATGAAGTCGTCACCCTTCACAAGGATCACTTCATGACCCTTTCGGAGGAACGCGTCATAGATCTTCTGGGGCCTCACCGAGGAGCCTGAGGTCTTTATATTGAAATCAGCAAATGTTATGTAAAGTATCTTCATCTGTTCTCGTCATACTTCATGAGAGCTTCCACGATCCTGCGGGCAGCATGTCCGTCGCCGAAGGGCTTGTATTCCGGATCTATGGTCTGCACGTGGGACAGCTTCTCCAGAATGTCCTTCTCGTCAGGTCTCGCCAGCTCGTTTCTGTTGGACACCATGGTGGCGGGCCAGACCACGAAGTCCAGCACTGTCACGCACTTCTTCTCGGCGAAAAAGGCTTCTGTCTGAAGGCCGCCGGAATCGGTAACGATCTTTTTTGCGTTCCTTACCAGGCAGGCGCTCTCCAGATAGCCCACGGGCTCGCAGAGTATCACGTTCTCGTATCCGTACTGACTGTTCAGTCTCAGGGCTCTCTTCTTGTTCCTGGGATGCACCGGATAGATGGTGGGAGCATCCAGACTGTTCATGGCCCTCAGTATGCCGTTCAGCGACTCATCGTCGTTGGTGTTTTCCTCTCTGTGGCAGGTCATGTAATAGTACTCGCCGGGAACGCTGACCTCTCCGGAACCGTCCAGCTTAGTCAGAGTGAAATCCGAAGGAGACTTCTTCATGCTGTTCTTCACGAAAGCGTCGTACATGGTGTTTCCCACCAGCACCGCCCTGCTGCCCAGATTCTCCAGTTCCAGATTGGCGTAGTCCTCATCGGTCACCGCCAGAAGCAGCGATGATACGTGATCCGCACAGACCCTGTTGATCTCCTCGGGGTTGGTCATGGAATGGGTCCTGGTTCCTGCCTCAACGTGGCAGATGGGGATGTGCAGCTTGGCTCCGGCTATGGCTGCCGCCAGAGTGGAGTTTGTATCCCCGTATATCATGAGCCAGTCAGGTCTTTCCTCGATCAGGACCTTTTCGATCTCCATCATCATGGTTCCGGTCATGACGGCGTGTGAACCGCCGGATATGCCCAGATTGTAGTCCGGATGAGGTATCTCCAGTTCCTCGAAGAACTGCTCGCTCATGTTGTAGTCGAAGTGCTGTCCGGTATGGACGATCACCTCTTTGTATTCTTTTCTCAGTTCAGGAGAGACCGCAGACAGTTTGATGAACTGGGGTCTGGCTCCCACTACGCTTACTACTTTTCTCATAAAATTCCCTCTATAAGTTCCGTAAAGAGTTCCTCCAGCTTACGGTTCACCACCGGCATGTCGAAGTCTTCTCTGAACCGCTCAAGGCCTCTTCCGCCCATGGCGCGGTTCTCCTCTTCATCGGCCAGGAAGTTCAGCATGACTTCCTTTGCGGAAGACACATCTCCCTCACGGTAGGTGCGTCCCGTCCCGTACTGTTCCATGTAGGCCTTTGAGAATCCTTCCAGTGAGGACATCACCGGAAGACCTGCTGCCATGTAGCCGATTATCTTGTTTCCGAAGGCGTCCCTGAAATCCTCCAGATTCCTGAAGGGATACAGCCCTACGTTGCTGAGTCTGAGAGCCGACTGTATCTGCACATTGGAGCACCAGCCGGGGAAGACGATCTTGTCGCAGTCTCCCGCAGCTTCTCTGAACTTCTGCTCAGCGTCCCCTGCTCCGATAAGAAGCAGCCGCACGTCAGGTCTCTCGGAAGCTATCTCTCTGAATGCCCTGATCACAGTTTCCATATCCAGGGTGCTCATGCTGAAGGTCCCGAAATACGTGAAGTTGAAGGTGTCTTCTGTGATCCCCATGGATCTCCATGCTTCCATGGCAGGTGCAAGTTCCTCCTCCTGGATCTCGCTGTTCTCGTAGCCTATGTAGACCACCCTGTCCATGGGACCGCCCGGCCTTCCGGCCTTCTCAAGCCCCCATCTCAGCGAGCCCGGAGTAACGCCGGTGATGGCGTCGGCCTGTCTGAAAAGTTTTTTTGCTCCGTTTATGGAAGGCATGAGAGCCACCTTTGCAAGGCCCTGCATGCTCTCCGGGAAAACTCTGGTGAAGATGTCCGGCCAAAGGTCCCTCACGTCCAGCACCACCGGGACTCCGGTCTTTTTGCCGTAATCCAGGGCCTCCTTAGCGAAGGTCTGGGTGGGCCAGGAGCAAAATATCACGTAAGGAAGACTCTCCTTCTTGAAGCTTTTGCGGAGCTCACCTGCAAGTTTCCTGTAGAAGAGCACTCTCTTGGGTGAGGTGTTCCTGGAATAGGTCACCGGGGAATAGAGAGCCACCAGCTTCTCGTTGTCGTTGATTTCTATCTCCTGAGTGGATCCGAAGCGGTCGGTCTTCTTGCCGTGGTCGAATCCCGGGGCGAACCAGGTCACTTTCCAGCCCTTCTTTGACAGGTACTCCGTCAGAAGTCCCGCCCTCATCAGCCTGGGATCATCATCCGTGGGAAGCGGCTCGCAGTCAGATATTATCCATGCTCTCTTGAAGTTCGTATCCATCATTTCCTCAAAAATACTTCGAATACGGTGCCCAGAAGGGTCCTGAATTCTCTTCCGAGACTGAATTCCCTGACCGTTCTCAGATTTATGTCCATCTTCCTGGGAAGTATGTCTCTCAAGTAGGTCTCGTCGGCGTTTTCGGCGCTTTCCAGAAGCTCGGCCTCGTCCTTGAATTCAACTGAGGCTTCCGACGTTATGCCTGCGGGAAGGAGCAGCGTTGCCATCATCTCAGGGGTGTAGCGCTCCACATATTTCACCGCTTCCGGTCTCGTTCCCACGAAGGACATGTCTCCGGTCAGGACATCCAGCACCTGTGGGAATTCATCCAGTCTGTGGTCTCTCAGCCTGGCGCCCACCCTGGTGATCCTGCTGTCTCCGCTGACGGTGACGGCGGACCCCAGTCTGTCCGCATTGTTTACCATGGTGCGGAACTTGTGGATCCGGAATTTCCCGCCGTAAGCCGTGACCCGCTCCTGCCGATAGAACACCGGTCCCTCCGAGTCGGCCTTGATCATCACTGCGATGACACCCATGGGGATCGCGAGCACCACAAAAGTGACGCAGCCGGCCACGATGTCGAAGGCACGTTTGACCACCAGGCTTCCCCGGTGTTTTGCGAGCACGTCATAATACGGCCTGACCGCATCCGTCCTCATGGAATCCGGAAGATCCTCCCACTTCGGAAGACGGTACCATTTTCTCGAGTTAAGTTCTCGTCTCAATTACGTTCCCTCTGTCGAAAAGTTCTTCTCAGGCTTCTTACTGTTCCTCCGGGAAAAGTTCCCGGTAAGATGCCAAAACGCTCTCTATCACGTAATCCTGGTCATCATCGGTCATCACGGTGTGAAGCGGAAGCGTGACCATGTTGGAATACTGTTCTGTGGCATTGGGATAGTCGGCGGGATCCACTCCCATCTCCTGATATCCCGTGTGCAGGGGTATGGGCTTGTAGTGCACGTTGGCCGCAACTCCCCTCTCCGCCAGCTTCGTTATGAGGGCGCTGGCTTCCTCTCTGGTCTTTCCTGTGAGCCTGATGGGATACAGGTGGCCGGAGGACTGATATTCATCGGTATAGTGCTTCTGAAGTTCCAGCGGAAGAACGCTGAACGCTTCATCGTACTTCTCGATCATGTGTCTTCTCCTGAGAAGTATGTCGTCGTACCTTCTCATCTGAGCCAGACCGATGGCAGCGTGAACGTCTGTCATGTTGCACTTGAACCAGGGGGCTGCGATATTGTATTCCCAGCTGCCCAGCTGTGTCTTCTGAAGGGCGTCCTTGTTCTGTCCGTGCAGCGAGTAGAGCATGTAGAGACGATAGAGCTCCTCGTCATCCAGACCCGGGATGTCTCTCCAGGTCACTGCTCCACCCTCAGCCGTGGTCAGGTTCTTCACGGCGTGGAAGCTGAAGTTTGTGAAGTCCGCATAGGAACCCACCGGTCTTCCGCGGAACACGGCGCCGAATGAATGGGCCGCATCCTCCATGATCACCGGTCTTCCGATGAGGGTCTGAAGCTTCTTTCCAAAGCCTGTCTGATCCAGGGGCTGTCCCTCTGGTCTGTTCTGTGAGGGAGTGAAAAGATGTTTCTTGGATTCCAGTATCTCCAGTACCGCATCCACGTCGGCGGGGATCCCGAAAAGATCCACGGGCACCACCACTTTGGTGCGTTCATTGATAGCGGCCTCCAGTTTGCGGAGATCCCAGGTGAACTTGCCCTTCTCGCAGTCGACGGGAACTATGGTGGCTCCCACGTGGGCCGCAACGGATGCGCTGGCCGTATATGTGTAGGCCGGTACTATTACCTCGTCTCCGGGGCCGATGCCCAGGATGCGGAGGGTCATCTCCGCGCATGCTGTGTTGGAGTTCAGGCATGCGGCCTTTCCGGTGCCGCAGCGCTGAGCCACCTGGCGCTCCAGTTCTTTGGTCTTGGGGCCTGTGGTGATCCATCCTGATCTTAAGGCGTCCACCACTTCGTTTATCTCAGCCTCTGTTATGTCAGGCGGGCTGAAGGGTATTTTTCTCTGTTCCATGCTAATTCTTCCTTGCAGGGTGGTATGTTGTGACTATGTCCTCCACCTGAAGGAGAAGTTTTTTCTCCTCGTTGGCAAAGGCTGTGTCCATAAGGGACATGAGTTTGTTGAGGAACTCGTCCTTATCGAAGGCCACCGGCTTTCCGATGAAGATCCTGTCACTGGCGGTCTTGGAAAGACCCTCCTCCGACATGAGCTTCTCCTCGTAGAGCTTCTCGCCCTCTCTGAGTCCTGTGTATTCTATCTTGATATCCACACCGGGTTTAAGACCCGAAAGTCTGATAAGGTTGTTGGCAAGATCCACGATCTTCACCGGGTCTCCCATGTCCAGCACGAAGATCTCTCCGCCTGTGGCGTAGGTGCCTGCCAGCATCACCAGACTGACCGCTTCAGGAATGGTCATGAAGTATCTGATGATGTCCGGATGGGTCACCGTCACGGGACCGCCGTGCTCTATCTGTTTCTTGAAGATTGGGATCACGGAGCCATGGCTTCCAAGGACGTTTCCGAACCTCACCGCGGCGAACTCCGTGCAGATGTTCTTAAGGTCGGCGGCCTCCTCTTCATCGTAGAGAGAACCGTACCAGCCCTGCCTGTCCAGAAGCCTGAACAGGTCTTCCTGCCTGCCGTTCCGTATCTTCTCGTCGAAGCACTGGATGACCATCTCGCACATCCTCTTGGAGGCTCCCATGATGTTGGTGGGATTCACGGCCTTGTCCGTGGAGATCAGTATGAACTTCTCACAGCGGCAGGCCATGGCGGCATATGCGGTGTTATAGGTGCCCAGTACGTTGTTCTTGATAGCCTCGCAGGGGCTGTTCTCCATGAGGGGCACGTGTTTGTGCGCGGCAGCATGGTATACGATGTCAGGATGATAGGTGCTGAACACCTCGTACATCTTCCTGGAATCTCTGACTGATCCGATGAGCACCACCAGATCCATGGTGGGATATTTCTCCCTGAGCTCCAGCTGGATCTCATAGGTGGTATTCTCGTACACGTCGAAGATGATCAGCTGCTTCGGATCGTGAGCTGCCACCTGTCTGCAGAGCTCGGAGCCGATGCTTCCGCCTCCGCCTGTTACCAGTACCACCTTGTTCCTGATGCCGTCGAAGACCTCGCCCATGTTCATCCTTACGGGGTCGCGGCCAAGAAGGTCCTCGATGTCCACGTCCTTGAGGTCATTGACTGTGACCTCATCGTTTACGAACTGGTACATTCCGGGAATGTTCTTGAGTTCGCAGTCCGTCTCCTTGCAGATGTTCAGGATGTCACGCCTCTGCTGGCGTGTGGCGCTGGGTATGGCCAGGTATATCTTGTTGACGTCGAATTTTTTGACGTTCAGAAGGATGTCGTTGCGGTCGCCCACCACCGGTACTCCTTCAATGTATCTGTTCCACTTGTTGGGATTGTCGTCGATGAAGCAGACGACCTTGCCGTTGTACTCTCTGCTCTTGTTGACGTCCCTGATCAGAGCGCTTCCGTTCTCGCCGGCACCTATTATCATGATGCGGTCGCCGTTCTTCTTTGAGGCTTCGCTGGCCTTGGTCAGAAGTTCCACGAACCGGTAGGCGAAACGTATTCCCAGCACCAGTATGAGCTGGAACACCGCGCCCATCACGTAGTATGAGAAAGGCATCCTGGTGTATGACGGCGAGATGTGCCTAATGACTATGGTTATGGCAACGAAGTGGAAAACCATAGTTATCAGGTTGGCTTCCGTCACCCTCAGAAGCTCGGCGTAGCTGGCGAACCGCCAGATGCTCCGGTAGAGGTTGAACAGGATGAATATCACGATGCAGAAGAGCACGTATACAGGCATGAGCTTCAGCCATGCGTTGAAATATGTGCCCGGTATGGCGTTGATCCTCAGGTCGAACCTGAGAAGAAGCGCGGCAAAGTAGGACCCCGCGGTGGCGAAAATATCGTACACCACCAGGAATCCGGCTATGATCTGCCAATGTTGTAAGGATTTAGGCTTTGCAGTTTTCTCTCTTTTAATCATCAGCTCTCTGCCTGAGTCGACAGGCTCCTTCACATAATTTTTCAGTCTATTATACCAAATAATGGCGGTATATACAAGGAAATAATAGGTTTTTGGGTTGCTCCGGAGGGCTTGTCAAAGTGCCCTCCTGCCTGTAAAATACTTATGTAAAACAACCTTCCGAAAGGACTTCAGCCACATGAAAAAACTGCTGCTCACAGCCTTTGAATCCTTCGGCGGTGAGAATGTGAATTCCTCACTTCTGACCCTGACCGCCCTGCCCGACGCCATCGGCGACTTCAGACTCATCAAGATGGTGGTCCCCGTCATCTTCGGCTTCGCCGGAAAGACCGTCACAGACGCCGCACTTAAGTTCCAGCCGGACGTGATCCTGTGCCTGGGTCAGGCCGACGGCCGCAGAGACGTGACCCCCGAAAAGATCGGCATCAACCTGAGAAACGCCCGCTTTCCGGACAATGCCGGGCTGGAGCCTGTGAATGAGGTCATCGTTCAGGACGGACCGGACGGCATCTTCACCGGGCTTCCGGTATCTGACATGGCGGAAGCCGTACGCAGCGCGGGAATCCCCGCTTCTGTTTCATATTCTGCCGGGACCTTCGTGTGCAATGACCTGTTCTACACTCTTCTGGAGCGTTTCAGGGGCACCGGTATCCAGGTGGGATTCATCCACCTTCCCCTCACCCCGGAACAGGCAGCTGCAAGACCGGAGCCACAGCCGCCTTCGCTTACCGTGGACCAGATGGCCGCAGCGGTGGAGGCAGCCATAAAGTCCATAAGCTGAACTTATCTCCCTGTTTCCCGGCAAAACTCGTACAAAAGGAGACATAGTTGTCTATACAGCACCTTATCGGAGCCGCTTTCCTTGCGGCAGGAATAATATATGCCATATACATTTTAAGAGACGCTCTGTCTGACCGTGGATCTTTTGCGGCACAGAGAGGCAGTTTCAAAGGCACACTGGCGGCGGAAGCCATAGTGTATTTTTTGTGCACCATCGGGATATCCGACTTCGTCATGAACACCAACGTGGTGCGTAAGCTGAAGCTGGCCGATCCCGAGACCCTCCCGGACTGCCTGATCACATCGGGCATCGTGCCGGGAGCCTTCATCGCCTTCCTCTATCTCAGAAACGCCCCCACTGTGGATACCGCCACGCTTCTGGTATTCATGGGATGCCTTGCTCTGGGCAGTTTCCTGGGCTCCCTGGCAGTGGGCAGGATGAACGGCGAGGCCATCAGGAAGGCCCTGGTCATCCTGCTGACAGCGGCCATGGCGGCCCTGATCGTGAGAATGATCCTGAGTTCAGGCGCACCGGGAACTGCCACCTCTCTTTCAGGCTGGAAGCTGGCGCTTCTGGGCGGTCTCACTCTGGTATTCGGCTTCACTAACATGCTGGGGATCCCCGCGAAGCCCTTCACCACCACCGCCCTCATGCTCCTTGGGATGTCTCCCATCACCACCCTCACCCTGCTTCTCGGGAGCGTTCCTATCTCGGTGGTCACCGGCGGCATCAATGTGGTTCGCCGCAAGCGCTACAACAAAAAACTGGCCGTCTCGGCTGTGACGGCAGGCTGCGTCACCGCCTTCATCGGCACCATGCTGGCCATATCCATAAACGCGGTCGCGCTCATCATAATACTGATAGGCGTGATACTCATCGCAGTCATAAGTCTCATAAAAAAATAGCGGGCACGGAGCCCGCTTTTTTATCGGGAAGGGTCACCTTCCCTTCTTGTACATTTTGATCGATCTGGAGATCTCTTTCTTTTTGGCGTAATTATTGGTGTTTTCCTGTCCCAGACTCCTGTAGAGCATGTATCTTTTGCGGGACAGCTCGCCGCTGGCAATGGCTGCCTTCACGGCGCAGCCCGGCTCAGTCTCATGACGGCAGTTTCTGAATCTGCACCTGTTTTCCAGTTCGATTATGTCGGCAAAGGTATCCTCTATTCCATCTTCAGTCCCGGCCATGCCTATCTCCCGCATGCCCGGAGTGTCTATGACGAAAGCTCCGTTCCCCAGCCGTATCAGCTGGCGGTGGGTGGTGGTATGCCTGCCCTTGGAATCTGTCTCCCGGATGGCACCGGTACCCATTATCTCCCGGCCCGCCACGGCATTGATGAGGGTGGACTTGCCTGCGCCGGAGGATCCCATCAGGCAGACGGTCCTGCCCGGAGCGAAGTATTCCTTAAGTTCCTCCATGCCGATACCCAGCAGAGCCGACACCGCGTGGACCCGGATCTTTTCCGAAATGGTCTCCACCTCCGTGACGAACCTTCCCACGTTGGTGCAGAGATCCGCCTTGGTCAGCACCGCCACCGGCACCGCGCCGCCCTGGAGGGCCACGCTGGCATACCGGGCGATCCGGTTGTAGTTATAGTCATCGTTCAGGGACGTGACTATGAAGCAGTAGTCCACGTTTGCCACCATGTACTGCATCACCCCTGTCTTAGCCTGGTCAGGCCTCTGAAGCAGGGACGTCCTGGGGCAGACGGATTGTATCACCGAGTCCCCCATGGGATTGTGGATGAATCTCACATAGTCGCCCACCACCGGCAGCCTGTCCGCCGTCTCAGCGTAGAAACTGCCCTTCAGCCTTGCAATTATCTCCTGTTCCTCAAAATATACCGCGAAACTGTTCTTCCTCACTTCTGAGATCCTTCCCAGTTTCTCCTTGTTATCATTGTTCATCATATCGCCTCCTTCATGTAGTGAGAAAACTGCATACCTGAGACGACCCCGCAAAAAAACCGCAGCAACAACCACGGTCCCTCAAAAGCACTAAAAAACCGTGACGAAAAGGCCACGGTCCGATGATCCGTAATAGTCTTGTCAGAACTAAAACTCTGAAACCGAGGTCGCCATAACGTATTCAGCTGCAATATCCGTTCTCTTTACGGTCATTATGATTACCTCACTTTCCTAAGTATTTTCTCACTGGTTGAAGTGTACCAGAGATGGAGTGGAATGTCAATGTATGGCTCCGGCGCAGTCATTTGACAGGGATCCTATACAGCATGCATGGTCTGCCTCCGGTCTCATAGTTCATCCTTCCCTGGACCTCGCCTATATCCACAAGATAATTCATGTATTTGCGGACAGTCACCACTGAAAGTTCTGTCTTTTCAGAGATCTCCTCCCCTGTGAGCCATTCCCCGGAAACGGCAAGACAATTCTTGAGCTTTTCTCTGGTCTTATCCTGTATGCCTTTGGGCTCATGATCCTTATTGACCGGTGATGTGTTTCCCAGAAGGATATCGATATTTTTCTGGTCCAGGGAGCTCTCCTTGTCCAGCACCTGCTTGCTGTTCCTGAACTTCTCCAGAGCCTGAATGAATCTGTCAAAAGTAAAGGGCTTCACCAGATAGTCGACTGCGCCGAGCCTTATGGCGTCTTCCACAGTCTTGATATCATTTGCCGCGGTCACCATTATGACTGATACCGGTATATCCTTCTCCCTGATCTTCTTAAGGGTCTCTATCCCATCCATGCGAGGCATGTACACGTCCATTATGACGAGATCCACAGGATCACCCTCAAGCAGCGTCAGCGCATCCTCACCGTTCGTGCATCTGTACGCCACAGAAAAGTCCCTGCTTCGGTTCACGAATTGTTCATTGATCATTGCGACCATGGGATCGTCTTCTACTATCATGACCTTATACATTCCTGTTTTTTCCTCCGTCAAATTCAAGAATGAATGTAGTCCCTTCGCCTTCCTGAGATCTTACGTCTATTCGGCCTCCGTATGCCTCAGTCAGGGACTTTACCTGGTGGAGGCCTATGCCTCTGCCATCTCCCTTAGTGGAAAAACCGTTCTCAAAAATGTGTTCCAGGTTTTCTTCACTTATTCCCGGTCCGTTGTCTTCAACCTTTATCTTCAGGTTTCCGTCATTCGAAAACACGCCGACTCTGAGTTCTTTGTTTTTGTTCTTGGACGGGAAGGTGCTTCCTTTGCCGTTCATGGCATCGAATGCATTGTCTATCAGATTGCCCGTGAGAGTGACCAGTACGTCATCCGGCAGCCGCACATCCTGTGCATCGAGACTGCTGTCTTTATCAAAGGTGAATCTGACGTTAAGTTCTGACGCCCTGGCATTCTTGCCTATTAGAAGGGCGGCAAGAGACGGACAGTTGACTCGTTTCATTATCTCACTGATGGTCTCTCTCTGCACCATGGTGATATTCTGTATGTAATTCAGAGCTTCATCATACATTTCCATCTGGATAAGTCCCATGATGACGTGAAGCTTGTTGGTAAAATCGTGATTGTTCGCCCTCATGGAATCAACCAGGAACCTGGTGCCGGCCAGATCTTCTGCCAGACGGGTGTACTCGGTCCTGTCATGCATTATACCTACTGCACCTACTGCCTTGCCGTCTTCGGTCAGAGGGTGTCTGTCCATGATGATATCAACGTCATTGTGGAGATTGACCGGGATGGACGCTTCCTTTTCTCCATTGCCCAGTATGCCGGAGATCAGTTTCGCTCCGGATGACATCTGTTCGTCATCTTCCCTGCCCCCGGATATCATCTCTGAAGCAGCTCCGTTCATGAAAAGAATTTCGGAATCAGCATTTACCGCTATAACACCTTCATCCAGCGATTCCAGGATTCCATCCCTTATCTTATACATGGCCGAAAAGACGTCCGGCTCGAAGCCCATAAGGCTGTCACTCACCTTCCTGGATATCCTCATGGAGATCAGAAACTCTGCTGCGATGGCAATAAGGATCACGCCCAAGAAAATGAACAGAACCTTGAAATTCCTTTCTCTGATGTTGGACATAAGCATTACGGTCATAACGAAACCGGATGTCTTGCCGTCCGGTCCTTCGATGACCGCGTAGGCTCTCCGTTGAGGCCCCGACGGGCCCTCTTCATTTACCACATAGCACGGACCGTTTTTTGCGAAGTCAGGTATGGTACCGTCATAGACCGTTCCCATGAGCTCGTGATTGGAGTGATAAAGTCTCACATTGTCTGTTCCGACTACGGATATGACGTCTATTTCCCTCATAGAGCCTTTCAGGGTGTCCAGTTCCCGGATCATTTCTTCCTGTGTCATTCCGGCCTCACTCATGATCTGCCCCATGTGCGCGGCGGACTCCGCAGCGTTTTTCAAAGTCACATCTCTTTGATTTGAACCATCGCGGATGCTGAAATATATGCCGAAAGCTCCCAGGATCAGGGCTAGGACTATGACCATCACCAACTGTACAGCGAAATTATATTTTTTTAGTATGAACCTGTCTTTTTTCAATCGTCTTACCTAAACTGTGGGGAACACTTTTGTCATAGCAATTATATATTAAAAAGCTTCGTCATGTCCTTAAAAAAGTAAAAAAAGTGTGGACACGCCTTATTCTTTTTTATTCTTTCGTAAAATTGATTTTTTGCCCGGCGGTATTATTATGGGAGCTGTAAACGGAAACACAATAGCAATTGTAAGAAAGAGGTAACTCCAATGGGCTCACTGTTTGAAACATTAATGCTCGTATGCTTCGGCCTTTCATGGCCTATCAACATGATGAAGGCGTACAGGTCAAGAACCGCCAAGGGAACAAGTCTTCCCTTCCTGCTGCTTATCATAACCGGATATATCGGAGGCATCGCTGCCAAGATAATCAGCGGAAACATCAACTATGTCCTCATCGTCTATCTTATCAACCTTGCAATAGTCCTCCTTAACCTTGGGGTGTACTTCCGCAACGTAGCCATCGATAAGAAAAGCGAAAGAAAACTCGCTCTTGTACCTGCCAGAGCATAAACGACTGTTGATCATTTGATACTATTCGGGGAGTAAACCATGAAAAATCAAAACAGAAACGTAAATAAAGATAAAAAAGCTACAAATGATTTCTTATATGCAATGGGCATAAAGGGAATCGAAAACAATGATCGCAGCGGCATCGAGAGTCCCATGGACTTCGCTTATGCCATGGGCCTCAGCCGTTATACCGGTCATCAGTCCGAAAAGAAAGCAGAGCCCATCAGTGCTCCGATCACTGCAAAATTGAAATTCATCTGATAATTGCTATTTAACGGCCTTCTACGGAAGGCCTTTTTTCTTGGTTGGATATCACTACGCAGGCGACTGCGATTTTTTTGTGCTGGGGGTCGGAGAGACGCGATTTTCCACTCTGGCTGTGTTTTTTGCTCCAACCTTTCCACTGCGGCGCAAAAAAACGGCCCGCAGTGGAAAGCTACACCCCCCATAAAGAAGGCATGCCTGCACGGCATGCCACTATTTCTATTCAGCCATCGCTACTGCATATAGCAGAACTTCTCCCTGCCCTTTCCGGCCAGCCAGCGGTAAAACACGAAGGACACTGCCAGGAGCACCAGTGCTACCAGCACCAGGTACAGTTCAGCCGGCAGGAAGCCGCGGGTAAAGACGAATACTGCTCCCAGGGCCAGGGCCAGAAGCCACTCGCCGAAGAGGCAGATCAGCGGGTTAAGTCCCTGCTTGATGGGATAAGTCTCGTTGGTCCAGTCGAACGACGGCCTCTTCATGTTGATCCAGAGTCCGAAGAACGCGGTGAACGTGATGTAGGAGAGGCATGCCAGGAGCACCGCTGCCCAGCCAAGAAATGGCATTTTCGTAACTGCTGCGACTGTTGCAGAGAATATCAGCACGCCGGGTACACAGAGGATGTATTCCATCTTTATCTTTGCCATGAAAACCTTCATGGGATCCACCGGAAGGGACTGAAGCAGCCACATGGACTTCCCTTCCAGGGATATGGAAGGCATGGTGTAGTAGCAGGTGGAGACCATAAGGAAAATCAGCACAGCCAGAATGCCGATCATGAAATCCTGTCCGTGACCGAAGACCTGTTCCAGGATCACCGGTATTCCCACGACCACGTTTTTCTTTATGATGGCGGCCACCGCGAACACCAGCATGAACACTGAGCCCAGGCCGCAGTTCATCATGTAAGTGGTGCTGGATGTGAAGCGCCTCATTTCTTTTTTGAGCAGGACCTGAGAAGCGGATCCGGTCCTGAGCACTCCGTTTCCTACCTTGCGGCTCACAGTCTTCGATGCGTTGATGACCACTCCCCTGAAGGTCCTGGAGAGCACGTAATAGATGACGCCGAATATGAGGGCTATGGTGAGCAGCCCTAAGATGACGCCCTTCAGGTCACCGGTGTGCGCCAGTCCTATGAAGTACAGGGGCGGAAGGAATCTGTGGATCCAGTCGGCCATGGCGGAACTGCTGTTGACCAGCGACTGAGTGAATTTATTGATCTGCAGATAGAAGAAGAAATACGCTCCCAGGAAGACCAGGCTTGCGATCACGGATGCGAAGCTTCTGCCCTTCATTCTGGCGCTCACCAGAGATACCAGCCAGCCAAGCACTGAACTCAGTCCCAGGGAAAGGAATCCCAGTGCCAGAAGCATGACGATGTTTGCGATCAGCCCTCCGGCGTTCATTCCCACCGATGAGGCATACACGATGATCGCAGGCACCGTGCAGGCTGATGTGAAGAGCAGCGCTATGACGTACAGCGGCAGCATCCTCGCCAGAAGGATGTATCCCGGAGGTATGGGCATGGAAAGAAGGATCTCGTTGTCCTTTGCCCTGAATAGCGTAAGGTCCGCGCTGAACATGGTGATGAGCGTTGCGAGGCCTACTCCAAGTATGTCCATCATAATGAAGAACTTCCAGTCCTCCCCCTTCCCCAGCAGCATGGCCGAGAGAGGTCCTGCCAGCATGAGCATGCTGGCCCCTATGGAGAGTGCCAGCAGCCCGTAGAGGATCAGGGTTATGGCGAATCCGCCCGCCGTGCCTCTCTTGGAGCGGCGCTTGCCCATGCTGAATAGGGTGGACAGCTCCATGAACTGTTTTTTGATAAGTGAGCCCAGCATGTTACTCCTCCAGTTCCAGGAAGACTTCCTCCAGCGACTCGTCTCCCTTGACCTCTTCCATGGTGCCGGACT
>JAEEOX010000135.1 GCA_016284485.1 Bacillota bacterium
CCTGAGCCCATGAATTCTTCCAAAGGCAGCGTGTCCGATCTCTCAGTCTTCCCGGTGTATGCTCTCGACAGTATCTTCATTCTGAAGACGATCCTGCCGCTGATGCCCACCGGATCTGTCACTTTCATCCTGGTCTCAGTGTCAATGAGAATGAGATCGTCTATTCCCTTCTTTGAAAACATGTACCGGAAGTTTTTCAGGTCATATGATTCATCCCTGATGCCCGTCAGTATCAGGGGAGCGGTCTCGTCCAGTTTACGGGACTTCTCGCTCTGGGTAAAGACGATCTGTTCGCACCTTGATATGATCTGGATAACCAGGGCTATGGAAATGAAACAGATGATGAATACAGGGAGAGCCATGGATGCCTCCACGATGTAGCTCCCCCTTTTATTTTTTGTTTTCGAAGGTATCTTTGAATCCATATTTCACCCCATTGACCGTCATCTCATATTCCACTCCCGTGTAATAGTCTGACAAAAGAAATCCAGCGCAATACGTGTACTTCATGTTGATCTGTATGAGATCCATCATTCTCAGGAGTCGTGTCTTTTCGGGCATGGCTATCAGCAGCGTACTCAGATAATCCTTGTAATCCTGTCCTTCGACGCGCTGAGGCCGCACATATCTTTTTTCCGGCTGATCAGTGTCTAACTCCTGATCTCCGGAACCGCTTTCTTCGGCAGCTATGGCATTTTCTATACTGAGCGCCCAGTTGGCATCACCCTTGATCACCGGGACCCTTTCGCCGTCATAGAGAAGCGCCAGGTCATTCCTCGCCTCCAGAAGCGCCCATGTCTCCAGAATGAGCGCCTGAGTCAGTACTGCCTCCGGTCCCGGAGTTATGAGTTCAGCCGCCTCCAGCGCAAGCTGTCTCTTCTCGGCGCAGGAATAGAGATACACGAGATTCAGCCCGTTTCTTTCCACCAACAATCTTCTGTAAACGGCTCTTCTTGCTTTCTCATCATCCGGCTTCCCCGAGATTATGTATTCGACCTCATTATTAAAAAAAGTTTTCCCAAGATCTCTATCGTCCACATGATCCTTAAAGACAAGGAAGATATAGGGTATCTCAAGAATGCTGTTCAGCCCGTCTGTCCCTGCAGACCCTCCTTTGTAAGAATGTGACGGAAGCGCATCCAGTATCCAGTCTGCGGAAATGTACCTGTTCGCGGACTCCCCTTCATTCTCCTCTTCCTCATGGGATAAGTCCGCCGCAGGCCTCCACAGTCTCCGGATGCAGGCGCCCGCCTGGCTTCTGAAGTTCTCAGGTCTCGAGAGTTCATAACCGTCCAGTCTGCACTCAATGGAAGAGACGTCGATGTAGTCCTTATCACCGAAGGAATAGCCGGCATACAGGCTGAGTTTATCCTTGACCAGAATCCCGTTTGCAAAAAACCCGTATAAACCGTACCTGTCTCTTAGTTCAGTGTCATATTCTGCGGTTATGCTTCCCGCCCACACGTTCCCCAGGCTCTTTACCGCTGAATCCACGGCCGCTTTGTGGGAGGCGTTTATCACTGCCCCCGAAATGATAAGCATCCCGGACAGAAATACGGTAAGATAGACCACGTAGGAACCTTTTTTGTTAAACTTCCAAAGTCTCATAAGTCTCCCGCTCTGTACGCATCGTGTTCAGTTATCTGATCACCGAGAGCCGTGTAAAAAGTCATCATCAGCCCTATCAGACCCACCAGGATCAGAATGGTCACAGGAACAGTCAGCGCCGCCTCCACGATCTTCATCAGAATCTCGCCCTGTCAAGCGAAGAAAACGTATCGTTCACGAAGTCCGTGATCTGTGTTTTGAAGATAAGTCCCAAAGCTACCGCTATGGCGACCAGTATGGCCACCTGGACCATCTCCATTCCCCTCTTGTTGAATAACCTCTTCATAATCAATACCTCCTTATCTATGTTATCTGCATTACTGCAGGGGCTGACGTCATGAGGATCAGGGAAATAAGCATTATCCCCAGAGGAAAGCTCATCTTCGTCTCCGCCACCCTCATCCTCTCAAGGCACAGGCGCTTCCTCTCCTGCCAGAGTCCCTCGGACAGTTCGGAGAGTCTCTCCCATATCTCCGTGCCGCGGTTTCTGTTTTCATAAAGAAAATTCCCCGCTTTCTTCAGCTCCTTCACGTCGGTCCTGCACGAAAACTCGTAAAACAGCGAGATCACATCCTCTCCCGTCAGGTTCGATGTCACTGCCATCTTAAGCACCCTGTCCCTGAAGAATCCCCTTTCTGCCTCCGGGATGCTGCCGTACTCGCCTGCCACGTTCATGAAAGCGTCTCTCAGTATCAGGCCGGAATCCATGAGGAGCAGCACCTGGTTCAGAAAGCCTGGGAGTTCCATGATCACGTCCTGTTTCTCCCTGAGGGCCTTCTCTCTCTCTTTCTTTTTTCTTCCCGGTTCAAAATTCAACTCGGTTTATCCTCTCTATCATGACCAGCGCAAAAGCCGTAAGCCCCAGAGACATCAGAGCCACCATGGCCCCTGAGGCGGAAGAATATACCGGACTCATGTACTCCGGTGCGAAGGTCCTCATAGCCAGGACCAGTGCAACAGGTGCAAGTCCCACGATCCTCCCTTCCGACAGTTTGGCTGCCATCATGGAACGGAGTTCCCTGTCCATCTCTATTCTGTCCGCTATGACCTCCGTGGCGCGGGATATTGCCCTTCCCATGTCTCCTCCGGTGGTCTTGCAGCTCTCGTATACGTTTGCAAAATCCTGTATGTCTCTGAGCCCCGAACGCTCCGCGAAGTCCTTCAGGACCTTCACGTCGGTCTCGTTGGCCTCCTCCATGCTTCTGAGCATCCTTCTGACCTCCTTTACTATGCGGTCAGTTTCTCCATAGGTGTTCCCCCAGAAGTCAAGAGATTCACTGAGAGCCTGCTTCATGTTCCTTCCCACCGAAAAAGACGCAGCCATGGAATACAGCAGATCTTTGAACTGGAGGAGCAGTTCTCTTTTTGCCTTTTCCTCCTCCTGTCTCCTGAAGTAGGGATACAGAAGCAGGAATACTGCGGACAGAGCTGCTCCGGCCACAAAACTGTCAAAGTATATCTTTCCCAGGATCATTCCTGCTGCAGGCGCTCCCGCCAAGAATTTCCACATGCCTCGCGCTCCTCTCCTCTGCTTTTCTCAGGTTCCTGATGCCTCCGCCCTCCTTCATGAGATCATTCAGGATGAATTCTCCATTCTCATATCCCATGACCTCCTTCATCTCAACTATGTGTCTGTTTCTGTGGCTGTCTCTTTCCAGATGGATCATCACGTCTATTCCTTCTGCGATCTGAGCTCTTATGGCCTCCACATTAAGGGACACAGCCATGAGATACATGGATTCCAGTCTTTTGAGCATGCCTTCGGCGGAATTGCCGTGGCCTGTGGACATGGATCCTGAATGACCTGTGTTCATGGCCTGAAGCATGTCCACCACCTCGCCGCCTCTCACCTCTCCTACTATGATACGGTCCGGCCTCATCCTGAGACTGGTCTTTATCAGATCAGCCATGGTCACCAGGCCCTTCCCCCTGGAATTGGCGTTTCTGCACTCCATGTGTACGATGTTCTCTATATGGCTCAGCTTGAGTTCCATGGAATCCTCTATCACGATCACCCTCTCCTCCTTAGGCACATAGTCCGAAAGAGCGTTCAGCAGAGTTGTCTTTCCCGATGAAGTTCCTCCGGAGATGAAGAGGTTGTATCCCGCCTCCACCAGGGCTCTCAAAAAATCCGCCTGCCCGGCTGTCACCGTACCGTTCCTCACCAGATCATCCATGGTGATGTACTTGTCCGAAAACTTCCTTATGGTCAGGATCGGCCCATTCAGGGCAACGTTCTTGTACACTCCGTTGACTCTGGAACCGTCCTCAAGTCGAGCGTCCACAATGGGATTGAGTTCATTTATTTCCCTGTGGACGCTGCCTGCTATGTTCCTGATGACTTCCTCCAGATCCTCGGTGGTATCGAAATTCAGGCCGTATCTCTCTATCTTTCCGTTCTTCTCGTAGAAGATCCGGTCCTTGCCGTTGACCATTATTTCAGTAACATCCTCGTCCTCTGCCAGGGGGTCCAGTATTCCGAGTTTTCCCTTCGTAAGAAGGAATGTTTTGCGGATCAGTCTGTCCAGTTCCTCCCATTCCAGTTCCAGGGACTCCCTGTGGCTGAACACCGTGCTGACGATGACCGACATAGGGTCCTCACAGCCGCTCAGCATGGCGCGTCTCGCCTCCTCAAGCACCGTTCTGCCAAGTTCTTCCGTAACCATACTCATCCATCACCTCTCTGAAAAGCTTCCCCACCTGAAGTGCAAAGTCCCCTGACATGCTGATCTTCACGTCCTGCCCGTCCCAGGTAAAGGAATCCTCGTCCCGGGGGATCGTCTGACCTCTGTTGTAAACGGTCACATCTGCATCCGGGTCAGGCGCAGGCCTCCTCCTGTCCATTGCGTTTATGACTTCGATCCTTGCGTTGCCATCTATGGGCACCTTCCTTCCGGAGATCACCGCATATTCACATCCCGATCCTTCGATGATCCCAAGCAGCGTCTCTCTGTCCGGATCCTTCAGGGATATTGCCAGCGGACCGTATCTGTCCTTTGAAAGGTAAGCCCCCACAACGGGGTCTGCCCCTGTTCTCAGGAGATACATGAGTTCCATGGACTGTCTTTCCGGAACTTTCACACATTCCAGATAATCTGGTTGCCCGTATCCGTCCCCGCTTATGTACAGGACCCTTCCGTTCAGCTTTCCCGCCATGATCCTTGCAAAGGTAAGGGAGACAGCTGTCAGTCCGCTGCCTCCCGTACCTGATGTAAAAATAAAAAGGCCTTTCGGGCCCTTATTTGCTCTCTGAAGCCTTTTCCCTGTTCTTTTGAAATACTGGCCTTCCATCCTGTTCAATGCCTCTGAAACCGGAAATATCGCCTCCAGATCGTCCTCTGTGATCACGAAATCATATTCCCCGCCGTCTTCATTAACAGTATCTGTTTCGATGCCCGGAGCCAGTTCGGCGAACCGCTTAGCAAGCTTCATCGCCATGCCCGGATCTGCCAGCCTTATGGATATCCTCATCTTCCCAAAGCAAAACGCGGACCTCAAGCCCGCGTTCCTTTCATTTAGTCTTTAACCTGATATCATCATATCACGTCAAAACATCCTTTTCAGCCCATTTTCAAAAATAGATTGTTCTTTTCGGAACACATTTTCATATGAGTCTGAGGTTCTCTGCCACCCGGAATATGAGCCTCTGCTGCCACTTCTTCCAGGTATTGATGCAGTGCCCCATGTCGTAAGGAACATCATAGACCAGTTTATCCTCTATTCCGTCCCTGTACTCGAAGGGTATGGTCATAAAAGCTTCCTCAATGGCGTTGATCCTCTCTTCCGTAGATGCGATCTCCACCGCCTTGTCAGCCATCCTGTCTGAGATGTAGCCGCTCTGTCCCACGATGTCCGTCAGGTCACGTCCGCTCAGGCCATAGGCGTCTCCTTTAAGATACTCCACCTTCTTCCTGAGCCTGTCAAGGTCCTTGATGGCATACAAAGCCTGACGGTACACCGTCTGCGGTAGCACATAGCTCCTGTCCTTCATCTGCTGAAAATCATTCATACCTCTCCCTTTCTCCGATAGTCCGATCCCAAGCAAAAGCGTATTCAATTGTTCTCATTCTAAAATACCGGCCGGCACACCTACCATTGCCAATTTGGCAATTCCACGCCTTCGCCCTGCCAACTTGGACATCTCTGTTTCCCGCAACAAAAAACTGCAGGATGAA
>JAEEOX010000136.1 GCA_016284485.1 Bacillota bacterium
GGATCCTCGCTTCCGCTCTTGTGGCCGCCGATCTGGAGGTTCCTCTCCAGGGTGGTGGCCGCCTCTTCAAGGTCCATGGCCTTGAACATAGCGTTCTTGCCGAACCTTTTCTTTACTTCGTTTATGGCGTTCTGCATGTCGCGGTCCCGGGCCTCGGTCTCCTCGGAGGAGGCCTTCGCTGCCGCGGCTCCCTTGCCCGCCGCCGGTCCGCCGCATGAACCCATGTCGAAAAGCGTCATCTGCCGTTCCTTAGGCGGTTCTTTCACGTTGTTGCAGTCCAACATGATCCGCCTCACGGGGATGTCCGGATCCACGATCCTGTCGTAGAGCTCCGCAACGGCAGGCACCATGACTCCCTCGGTGTTCACCGGGTGGTCGAAGGCCCAGGTCCCCCGGGCCGGCTCCATGTCCTCCTTGTTGGAGTAGCCCACCATCAGGGTGACGGATTCGGTCATGAGATTTTTTGCGACCAGTTCCAGGGAAAGGCCTTCCATCATCTCCTTGGCGATGAGCCTGCCCTCGTCGAATCTGTAGTCCCGCATGAGCACCTGGCCGCGGGCCAGGGAACTGGACTTGGGCCGGTAGGCCTTGATGTCCGCGATGGTGGTGGGCTCCTGGCCCCAGGCGTGGTCGATGAGGAGCTCCGCGTCGATGCCGAAGATCCTGAACATCAGGTCCTCGTCGGCCTCGGCGATCTCACGCATGGTGTAGATGCCGTATTTGGCAAGGCGCCTGGCCGTGCCCGGTCCCACCCGCCAGAAATCAGTGAGTGGCCTGTGGTCCCAGAGCTTGGTGCGGTAGCTCATCTCGTCCAGCTCGCCGATGAAGTCGTCTGCGTGCTTGGCGGTTATGTCCAGAGCGACCTTGGCCAGGTACATGTTGGGACCTATGCCGCAGGTGGCCCGGACCCCCACCTCCCGCCGGACCTCGTCCATGAGGAACTTGCCCAGCTGGCGGGGTGTTTTGTTGTATAGTTTCAGATAATCCGTGACGTCCAGGAAACATTCGTCGATGGAGTACACGTAAATGTCATCTTTTGAGATATATTTGAGGTAAATGCCGTAAATGGAGGCGGAATAGTCGATATATTTCTGAAGCCGGGGCGGCGCCATGATGTAGTCGATGTTTTTGGGTATCTCAAAGACCCTGCAGCGGTTCTTCACGCCCAGGGCTTTCATCGACGGTGAGACCGCCAGGCATATGGTCTTGTCGGTTCTGGAGGGATCGGCCACCACCAGGTTGGTGGTCATGGGGTCCAGCCCCCGCTCCACGCACTCCACCGAGGCGTAAAAGCTCTTAAGGTCGATCACCAGATAGCTGCGGTTCTTGTCAGGCATGACTGCGATCCTTTCAGCGCGGCCCACTGGCGGCGCGGCTCCGGTTAGGCTCCGGTTCGTCCGGCGTCCTACGCGTTGGCGCTCGCCTTCATCAGGCGCAAAGCCTTGGCCAGCTGGTCCGGGCAGGAGGTCGCCCGTCTGCCGCAGGTGATTCCCTCCAGCTTATCAGCGATCTCGTCCACGTCCATGCCGCGGCACAGCGCGTCCAGCCCCTTGTGGTTCCCGTCGCATCCGCCCAGGAACTCCAGGGCCACCAGCTTGTTGTTATCGTCTATCTCGATGTTGCAGCCCATGGCGCAAACACCTTTCATGGGAATGAATTTTTTCAAAATATTATTCCTTTCGTGTTATAATTTAGACTGTGCAGGCGATCAGCCCGCCATCCATAGGATTATACCACAAAAAATCAGGCCACAAAACATGGACGATCCAAACTTACACCTCAAAATCGTAGAAGAACGATTCGACCGCTATCTCAGCTCCTACGCCCCGGATCACGGTGATTTCCTGACCCCCGAAGAACAAAGCGCGCTGATGCCCTTTTTCCGCAGGAACCGTTCCCAGGGAGCCTGGCTCTACGGCGGCTACCCCGAGGCTGAGCGGCGCCTTCCCCTCTTCATGCCCGACTATCTCGGCATAGAGCGGGAGGAGGACATTTACGGATACTTTCGCGGGAACCCCGGGGAATGCCCTCTGGCGGTGCTTCAGGTGAAGGTCCCCCGCCAGGAGCGGGTCAGCCTCACTCACCGCGACTACCTGGGCGCCCTCATGGGCTGCGGCATCAAAAGAGAAAAAATCGGAGATATAATCGTGTCCGGTGCGGGCGGCGACAGCGCGGGCGGCGGCGGGTCTAACGGCGCGGGCGGCCAGGCCGGCGCACAGATCGTGATCCTCCGCGAACTCGCAGAGTACCTCAGGGACGAGCTCACCTCCGTGGGCCGCGCGACGGTCATCGTGGATATTCTGGACATCAACGAGTTTGACCCGGGCGAGGTGCGCCGCGAGGAGCACTCCTACACAGTATCTTCCAGCCGCCTGGACAACGTGGTCTCAGCCGTCTTCGGTCTGTCCCGCAAGCTGGCCGCCGAGGCCATCGCCAAGGGCCTGGTCTTCGTGGACGGCACGGAGATCCAGAAGCCCGACTACCGCGTGACTGAGGGCCAGAAGCTGGTGCTCCGCCACAAGGGCAAGGCGATTTTCGTGGGCGAGACAGGAACCTCCAAAAAAGGAAAAGTATATATAAAAGTCGAGAAATATGTGTAACGAACAGGCGCGCCCGGCGGGCGCGCTTCCTTCTTGAGTTTAGCGCCCTTCCATTGCGGGCGCTTTTTTTGCGCCCCAATGGAAACATTTGATCAAAAAATGCCCCGCCAATGGAAGTGCGGAGCGTGTTGCTTCTACTCCAGCCACTTTTTTTGCGCCGCAGTGGAAACGTTTGAGCAAAAAACTCGCTCCCAGTGGAAAGCGGGGCGTCCTCCTTCTACTCCAGCCGCTTTTTTTGCGCCACAGTGGAAAGGTTGGCGTGAAAAACTCGCTCCCAGTGGAAAGCGGAGCGTCCCTCCTTCTACTCCAGTCGCCTTTTTTGCGCCGCAGTGGAAAGGTTGACGCGAAAAAACTCGCTCC
Organism: Bacillota bacterium; assembly: GCA_016284485.1. GTDB lineage: Bacteria > Bacillota > Clostridia > Peptostreptococcales > Anaerovoracaceae > RUG754. The sequence continues at coordinate 2,961 of JAEEOX010000136.1, forward strand.
CAGTGGAAAATCCGCTCCACCCCACTCCGCCCCGCCCCCGCGCACACAAAAAAGCCGCAGTTACCGGCTGCGGCTTTTGGCTTATCTTTGGTATTAACTTTCGGTGCGGGGGGTTATGTCCCAGTCCCCGTGGGAGATGAGCTCGCTCAGGAGCTCCGCTGCGAACAGCTGGGTCGGTATGTTGTCATACTTGTCCATGTTCCGGCGCATCTCCTCAGTGATGAAGGTGTCGAAGGCCTCGCAGTCGAGACCTGAATCTGCGCACATCCGGCGGTCGATGCAGATCCTCCTGATGTACCCCGCGGACTCCTCCATCAGATTCTCAAGAGTCAGTTCATGTTCTTTAGTTTTCATCACGCATTTCTCCTTTACTTAATTGTCATTTCTTTTCCTTTTATTGTTAATGCGTTACCCGTTCATACCTGGGCTATCCTTTCACTTTAGCCCGGTGAAGTAGAACTATACACCATATCAGAGGATCCGTCAAGAGGTTTTTCCAAAAAACTTTTAAATTTTTCTTCCTATTATATATAGCAAAAAATAATATGCCTGTTTCCGGGGTTTGCAGGGGCGGGTTCAAAAAGGTATAATATGCTCAATAAATGTATTGAAAGTAGGTGGAGCCATTGCTGTTATCCATTTTATCCATCCTGGTCAACGTGGTCTTTCTGGTCGTGCTGAATCTGGATCTCTACACCGACCGTGCCATGATGCCCACCGGCGAGATCAGGGAGTGGCACCGCAGCCCGGTCAGCCGCCTGGCCATAGCGGACCAGTCCATTCTTTTCTACATCCAACTGGCCCTGGTGGCAGTCAGCATCGTATCCAGTGCGCTGATCCTCTTCGGGGTCCGCGCCGATATCGTGCGCAAAATCCAGCTGATCAGCCTCATCGCCTCCGCGGTCATGTTCATCGTGATCATGATCGTAACTTCCAACTCCCACGCAAAATACGCGTGACCGGTGGGGCCGACACATAATAGATCAACCCCGCGCCTGACGCGGGGTTTCCTTATACAACAAAAGCCCGCGGTCTGCGGGCCTTTTGATTGATGGATTTCATTTGATTGGGCTACAACTGGGTGAATCCGGCATTTGTGGTCCACCTATTCTTCACTTTTGTGGACCGCATTTTCGAAAAAACCTGGTTGTGGTCCAATGATTCTTTGAATCTATGGGCCGCATTGCTTAAAATCGATGCGTTGTGGTCCAATTTTGCAACACTTTACTGGGCCGCAATCATAATTTATAGAGGGTTGTGGTCCAATCCACACTCTATCGATCACGAACCCGTCCCTCACGCGTTGTACAGCTTCGCGTATTCTCCGCCCATTGCCAGCAGTTCCTCGTGGGTGCCCTGCTCTTTGATCAGGCCGCCTTCCACCACGACGATGCGGTCCGCATCCTGCACGGTGGTGAGACGGTGGGCGATGATGATGGTGGTACGCCCCTCAGCCAGCTTGTCGAAACTGCGCTGGATGTACTCCTCGGTGATGGTGTCCAGGGCCGATGTGGCCTCGTCCAGGATGAGTATCTTGGGGTTCTTGAGGAAGATCCTGGCTATGGACACTCTCTGCTTCTGGCCGCCGGAAAGCTTGGTCCCGCGCTCGCCCACGTATGTGTCGAAGCCGTCGGGCATATCCATGATGTCATCATATATCTCTGCCCGCTTGGCGGCTTCCACCACCTCCTCGTAGGTGGCGTCAGGTTTGCCGTAGCGGATGTTTTCCAGTACTGTATCCGCGAAGATGAACACGTCCTGCTGGACGATGCCGATGTTCTTGCGGAGGGAGTGCTTGGTCACGTCTCTGATGTCCTGACCGTCGATCATGATGCTGCCGTCGGTGACGTCGTAGAATCTGGGGATCAGGTGGCAGAGAGTGGTCTTGCCGCCGCCGGAGTGGCCTACGATGCCGACTTTTTCGCCGGGACGTACGTCAAGGTCGATGCCGTGGAGCACTTCCTTGGCCTCGTTGTATGAAAATTTCACGTCGTCCAGTTTGATGCCGCCATCTTGAACAACCAGATCTTTTGCGTCGGGCTTCTCCTTGATGGAGGGCTCCAGCGCCATGATGTCCATGAAGCGCCTGAGGCCTGCGGTGCCGCTGACGAAGATCTCGGCGAAGGCGCCCAACTTCCTGATGGGTGTGACGAAGGTGGACACGAAGAGCATGAAGGTGATCAGGTCAACGTAGTCCATGTGGCCTTTCATGATCAGGTAGCCGCCGAAGGCGATGACCACCACCGGCATGATGCACATAAAGAACTCCTGGCTGGCCATGAACGTTCCCATGGCTTTGTAGTAATCCTTCTTGGCGCCTTTGAAGTTCTCGTTGGTCAGGTCGAACCTCTCCATGTCCACGTCCTCGTTGGCGAAAGCCTTGGAGGTGCGGACGCCGGAAAGTCTGGACTCAACTTCGGCGTTGATCTCGGCCAGTTTTTTCTTGACGTTCACGGAGGTGCGGGTCATCTCCCGCCTGTTCTTCATGACCACGATGACGAAGATCGGGATCAGTATGGAGATCACCAGAGCCAGTCTCCACTCCATGATGAACATGAAGACCAGGGATCCCAGAATGGTAAGGGAAGAGATCACCAGGTCCTCCGGGCCGTGGTGGGACAGTTCCGTGATCTCGAAAAGGTCACCTGTCAGCCTGGACATCAGGTTTCCGGTGCGGTTCATGTCGTAGAAGTCGAAATCCAGCACCTGGAACTGTTCGAACAGATCCCGCCTGATGTCGGCCTCCACCCTTATTCCGAAGGTGTGGCCCCAGTAGGTCATGATGAAGTAGCAGATGGACCTGATCACGTAAAAGACCGCGATGATGGCCATCAGCTCGAAGAAAAACCTGTACAGGTTATTGGGCAGCAATTCGTTCATTGCGTACCTGGACACCAGCGGGAACGAAAGGTCCACCGCCGACGCCATGATGGCGCAGCACATGTCCAGTATGAAAAGCTTCCTGTGCGGCTTGAAGTATTTAAGAAGTGTTTTGATCATATTCATATTAATGCCCCACTGCGCCCGGCCCGCCGGGCTTCTCAACACGTGGTCGTATCCGATATTCTATCACATCCGCCGCCGTTACAAAAGACTTTTGCGCGCTTCTGTGCGCCAGGAATTGGGAAAAAACGTGGCGCGGATGTCATTATTTATCCGCACCGCTCTTAGTTTACTGTACAAATCCATTTTTTTGAAATTGTACAGTAAAAAAATCTCATTTTACACGGGGAAAGCCCATATTTGCCCGGTTTTCCCACTGATCTGCCCTGATCATTACTGTATGAAATCAAAAAGATCGATTTGTACAGTAAAACACGGGTACCGCTACTGTACGATTTCGATTTTTTGAAATTGTACAGTAATTCATATTGACATAATTTCAGAAGATGCAGCCCATGGCGCAAAACACCCATTTTTCGACGTTTTCTCCCAGGTTCAAGTCCTGCTCCCATCTCACAAGATAAAATTAAAACCCCTCGAAAACGAGGGGTTCCAATTTTATTGGTGCGGACAACAGGACTTGAACCTGCAAGGTGTTACCCACACGGTCCTTAGCCGTGCGCGTCTGCCAATTCCGCCATGTCCGCAAACGCGGCCCTTTCGGGACTGCCTTATCATATTACTCTTTTTAAGCTGAAAGGTCAAGAAGTTTTTTTGCGGAATTGAAGGTTTTAGGGGCGCAGGCCCTAAAGTTTCGCCGAGGCAATAAAAAAATTTGGTCTTGAGCTCCATCTATGCTACAATTTAAATGGGTAAAGGGGTGCCCGCGCCCGAAAGCACTTAAGGAGGATCATATATGGAAAACATCGTAACTGACGGACTGAAACTGGGTTTCGGTCTCATGAGGCTGCCCAGGCTGGGCGAAGGCAAGAGCAGAGATCCCATCGACGTTGAGCAGGTCAAGGTCATGGTGGATAAGTTCATCGCAGCAGGCGGCAAGTATTTTGATACTGCTTTCATATACAGGGGCTCCGAGGCCGCCATCAAGGAGGCGCTCTGCGACAGGTACCCCAGGGACTCCTACTATCTGGCCACCAAGCTGAACGCGGCGGACTTTGCCGCCAAGTCCAGGGAGGAGGCCGAGGCGCAGCTTAAGACCAGTCTTGAGAGGACCGGCGCACAGTATTTCGACTTCTATCTTTTGCACTCCATCGACCACGAAAGCGTGGACAAATACGAAGAGTACGGCATCTGGGACTACGTCTGGGACGCCAAGGCCAAGGGTCTGGTGAAGCATGCAGGGTTCTCCTTCCACGCCGACGCGGAGCTTTTGGACCAGGTGCTCACCAGGCATCCGGAGACAGAGTTCGTTCAGCTTCAGATAAACTATCTGGACTGGGAGGACCCGGAGATCCAGGCCAGGGCCTGCTACGAGGTCTGCGTCAGGCACGACAAGCCGGTGATCGTCATGGAACCGGTGAAAGGCGGACTTCTGGCCAACATGCCAGAAGCTGCCACAGATATTTTCTACAGGGCAGACGCCAACGCATCCCCCGCTTCTTGGGCCGTGCGCTACGCGGCGTCCCTTCCCAACGTGGAGGTGGTCCTGAGCGGCATGTCCAACATAGCTCAGATGGACGACAACCTCTCCTACATGAAGGACTTCAAACCCCTCACCGACCAGGAGCAAAACGTCATCGCCGACGTGCTGAAGGCCCTTCAGGAGGTGGACCGCATCCCCTGCACCAACTGTCACTACTGCACCCCCGGCTGCCCCATGGAGATCCACATCCCGGAGATTTTCAACGTCATGAACGTCTACAAGGTCTACGGCGACCTGGCCAGAGCCAGGGATGATTATACCTGGCGTCCGGGCGGACCCAAGGCGTCGGAATGCATCAAGTGCGGCCAGTGCGAGGAGGCCTGCCCCCAGCACCTGCCCGTCATGGATCTTTTGGACGAGATCGTGGAGACTCTGGAAAAGAAGTGATCTGAAATGGAATATATAGGAGACGTTTTTTACGAATACGGAGGCGGTCTCTACGCCAACATAACCAACAAATGCCCGGACAGATGCGAGTTCTGCATCCGCTACATGGTGGATTCTCTGGGCGGCGCGGACTCTCTGTGGCTCAGGCGGGAGCCCACCATGGATGAGATCATGGAGCTCCTGGATGAGTGGGATCTGAACCGCTTCGAGGAGCTGGTGTTCTGCGGCTATGGTGAGCCCACCGAGAGGCTGGAGGAGCTCATAGCCACCGCAAAACATGCGAAGTCCGTCTGCCCTTCTCTCAAGGTCAGGCTCAACACCAACGGTCTTTCCGACCTGATCAACGGCAGGGACACTCTGCCGGAGCTCAGCCAGGTGCTGGACCGCATATCCGTGAGCCTCAACGCCAAAGGCCCGGAAGAATATCTGGCCCTCTGCCACCCCAGGTTCGGCATCGGCGCTTACGACGCCATGCTGGACTTCACCAGGCGAGCTAAGGAATGCATTCCGGACGTGACCATGTCCGTGGTCTCAGGCTCCATCCCCTACCAGGACATCGAGCCCTGCAGGCGGATCGCCGAGGAGGACATAGGAGTCAAGTTCCGGGTGCGGTGAGAGCCGGCCGGCACGTTCCGGACCATATAACTAAATTGATTTTTTGCGCGGCGGGGGCGGATGTGCCCCTGTGAACGCCGCTGAAGGAGGAAATAATATGAACAAACCGACCCTGGTGATAATGGCTGCGGGAATGGGTTCCCGCTACGGCGGCCTGAAGCAGATCGACAAGATCTCCGGCAGGGACATCATCCTGGACTTCTCGCTTTTTGACGCGCTCCGCGCCGGATTCGGGAAGGCAGTGATCATCATCAAGAAGGAAAACGAGGCGGATTTCAGAGCCCTGATCGACGACCGGGCCGGCCGCCACATTGACATAGAATACGCCTACCAGGATCTCAGCAACATCCCCGAGGGCTTCGCGGTCCCCGGAGAGCGCACCAAGCCCTGGGGCACCGCCCATGCAGTGATGTCGGCGGCGGACAACGTCCATGAGAACTTCGCCGTCATCAACTCCGACGACTACTACGGTCCTGAGGCCTTCAGGGTCATGGCAGAGTTCCTGACCCAGGCGGATCCCGAAGGCACGCCCTATCCCTTCTCCATGGTTGGATACAAGGTGGAAAACACCCTGACCGACAACGGTTCAGTATCCCGCGGCGTATGCACCGAGACCGAGGACGGCTTCCTCTCAGACATCGTTGAGAGGACCAAGATCATGAGGCAGGACGGCGACATCGTCTTCCAGGACGAGGAAGGCGAACTCCACGCCGTAGCCGAGGGCACTCCCGTGTCCATGAACTTCTGGGGCTTCACCCCGGCCATGATGGACGAGATCAAGGCAGGCTTCCCGGCTTTCCTGGAGAACGCTCTTGAGAACAACCCCTTAAAGGGCGAGTATCTCCTGCCTGAGTGCGTCGACAATCTTGTCAAGGCCGGCAAGGCTACAGTCAGAATGCTCAAGTCCCACGACCGCTGGTACGGGGTGACCTACAAGGAGGATAAGGAAAGCGTTTCCGCCTCCCTGAACTCCCTCAAGGAATCCGGCCTCTATCCCGCGGATCTCTGGAAATAGAAGGTGACAAAAATGATCAGAAACATGGAACAGTCCAAAGAATCCGGCATACTTCAGGTCGCCGACATGATGGTATGCGCAGCACTTACCGCCCCCAAGGGAAGCGGCAAGGACACCATCCGCACATCCGTGATCACGGGTGAAGAAAAAGACAGGCTCAGAGACAAGATGCTTGCCCTCTCGGAAGCCTACGGCATGCCCAACTTCGCCCGCGACGCAGGCAACGTGGACAACGCCCAGGCAGTTGTCGTGATCGGCTGCACCGGAACCTACTTCGGCATGTCCAACTGCGGCATCTGCGGTTTCGAGAACTGCGCCGAGTGCAAAAGCGCCGGCGCCAGATGCGTGATCACCGTGTCTGACCTGGGAATCGCCGTGGGAAGCGCGGTATCTGTAGCGGCCGATATGAGGATCGACAACCGCGTCATGTACACCGCCGGCAAGGCCGCCCTCAAGCTGGGCTTCATCTCCGACGATACGGCAGTCTGCTACGGCATCCCCCTGTCGGTGACCAGCAAAAGTATTTTCTTCGACAGAGGACCCGGAGCGGTCATTAACCTCAAATAGCCTCCCTTTAAACCCCAAAGGAGACCAAAATGTTAGCAGATAAAGAGATTCTTCTGCCCCTCATAGAGGAGGCTGCCGCCAAGGCTGTGGAGATCCGCCGTGACCTCCATATGCACCCGGAGCTTTCCGGTCAGGAGATCAGGACCTCAGGCATCATCGCCGCCGTCCTGAAGGAACTGGGCATCGAGACCCGCGAAGGTCTGGGGAAGCCCGTCCTGCCCGACCCTGAATACATCAAGGCAGTTCTCACCTCCACCATCACAAAAGACATGCTCAAGGACATGGGCATGGGCGAGGAAGTACTGGGCGGCATCGACCTGTCCGGTCTGGACATCGGAAGCATGGATCCCGCCACCATCGCGGCGATGGCATCCATGATCATGCCACCGGGGCACGGAGTGCTGGGCACCATCTACGGTGAAGACCCCACCCGCGCCATCGCCATCAGGGCCGACATAGATGCCCTGCCGGTGACCGAGGAGACCGACACCCCCTTCAAGTCACAAAATCCAGGCGTTATGCACGCCTGCGGTCATGACATGCACACGGCCGCCCTCCTGGGCACGGCCATGGTGCTCAAAAAATACGCCGACCGGGGCGGCCGCCTGCCGCGCTCGGTGAAGTTCATCTTCCAGCCCAACGAGGAGGGCACCGGAGGCGCAGCCCCCATGATCGCGGAGGGCGTCATGCAGGATCCCGCAGTGGAAAGCATCTTTGCCTTCCATGTTGACCCCTCGAAAGAGTATGGCAAGATAAGGTTTTTCCCGGGAGTCATGAACGCCTCATGCACGGATTTCAAGATCACGGTCCACGGCAAAGCCTCTCACGGAGCGCACCCCAATCTGGGCATCGACCCGATTCCCTGCGCCTGCGATACAGTTCTGGCCCTGCAGACCATAATCACCAGGAAACTGGATCCCTCCAGCGGAGCGGTGCTGACGGTGGGCGCCATCAGAGGCGGTTCCACCACCAATCAGGTGCCTGAACAGTGCGAGATGGTTGGAACCATCAGGACCCTGGACAACGAGTCCCTCAGGATCATCGAGGATGAGATGCGCCGCCTCGTCAGTTCCGTTGCCGAAGGATACGGCTGTACCGCAGAGACGGTGATCGGGGAGCTTTACCCCGTCCTCTTCAACGACCCGGAGGTCTCTGAGGTGATCCGCACCGTTGCGGAAGACCTGGTGGGACCTGAAAACATCGTGAACGATAACGCCCCCAGCTTCAGCTCCGACGATTTCGCATACTTCACCAGCGCAGTGAAGGGCTGCTACTTCCACCTGGGAAGCACCAGACCCGGCTCAGAGGAGATCCACGACATACACAGCAATCTCTTCGACCCGGACGAGAGGCTGATCAGGCTGGCCATCGCCATGGAAGTGTTCTCGTGCCTGAGACTCATGGGCGCGTAAGGTATTTTGGATAAATACAGGAGATAAAAGAAATGAAAACAACCAAGAGAATGATCGCTTTATGCCTCATACTGGTCCTGGCCTTCTCCCTGGCCGCCTGCGGTTCCAAGCCCGCACCGGCTGAGCCTGCGGAACCGGAACCCACTCCGTCCATGGCCCTTGACAACATGCTCAAGGCCATCGGAGATCTGGACTTCGAGGAGGCGCAGAAGTACTACGCAGGTGACATGGGTTCAGTGGAGGCGCTGAACGAAGGCGCCGACTCACCCACCGCCGACGTGGTGACCCGCATGCTGAGGGAGGCCTTCAGTTTCGAGTACACCCTGAGCAACGAGGTGATCTCTCAGGACGGCCAGACCGCCACAGTAGACGTAAACTTCGTCACCTACAACATGGGCGAGATACTGGAACAAGTCCTGGAGGCTCTGATCGCCCGGGCTTCCGTGCTCCAGCAGGGAGGTATGACCGCCGATGAGTTCCAGACACAGATGAACGACATCGTCGTAGGCATCTACGAGGACATAATCAAAAAAGCCGAGAAGACCCTTAAGATCTCCGTACCCGTCAAGCTCACCAAGGTGGACGGTGAATGGAAGGTGGACGACCTGAAGGACTCCCTGGACTTCATGGACGGTATCACCGGCGGACTGATCAGCTACTCCGAAAGCGGCGTCCCCGGGATGTGATTCTGAGTGCATTTTAAAGGCGGGAACCCTCCCGCCTTTTTGCTTATTCCGTATTCTTTGCACCTTCCATAAAATATTTATATGATGAGGTTTTTTGCGGCACTTTCTGCTATAATTATCGTGTGTTACGAGTTTCGTATAAAGGAGGAATAACATGATCTATTTCAACTGCGACTACATGGAGGGGGCTCACCCCAACATTTTAAAGCGTCTCCAGGAGACCAATATGGACAAGACCGTGGGATACGGCGACGATCCCTACACCGAGAGCGCCAAGGCCCGCATCCGTGAGGCCTGCGATGCGCCGGATTCCGAGGTCATGCTGCTGGTGGGCGGCACCCAGACCAATGACGTGGTCATCGCCTCCTTCCTTCAGCCCTATCAGGGAGTCATCGCTCCCACCAACGGGCACATCGCCAGACACGAGGCCGGAGCCATCGAGCACAGCGGCCACAAGGTCCTGGCTCTTCCCGGCGAGAACTACAAGCTCAGTGCAGAACAGATCCGCGAGTACTGCTGGCTTTACTACAAGGACGCCAGCAAGGACCACATGGTCATGCCCGGCATGGTATACATCTCCCAGCCCACCGAGTATGGCACCATCTATTCTCTGGAAGAGCTGACTGCCATCCGTCAGGTCTGCGACGAGTATGACCTGGCCCTCTACGTGGACGGGGCCAGACTGGCTTACGCTCTGGGCTCCCCTGAGAATGATGTGACCCTTAAGGATCTGGCAAGGCTCACCGATGTTTTCTACATCGGAGGCACTAAGTGCGGCGCCCTCTTCGGCGAAGCCGTGGTGGTCCGCGACCCCAAGAGAGTTCCTCACATGTTCATGATAGCCAAGCAGCACGGCGCGGTGCTGGCCAAGGGCAGGCTCCTGGGCATCCAGTACGATGAGCTCTTCAAGGATGACCTTTATCTCAAGATCGGTCAGCACGCCATCGACATGGCCATGAAGATCAAGAACGCCTGCAAGGAAAAGGGCTACGTCTTCTACAACGACTCTCCCACCAACCAGCAGTTCGTCATCATCTCCAACGAGAAGGAGAAGGAGATGTCCGAGTGGCTTGAGATCGAGATGGACGACACCTACGATGAGGATCACATCGTCATGCGTCTCTGCACCAGCTGGGCCACAAAGGAAGAGGACGTGGACGCCCTCATAGAGAGGCTGTAGCTGAAGCGGATGTTTTGCTCTGAACATCCGGGCCTATTAAAGCATATTAAAAGACCGGCTGTAAAAGCCGGTCTTTTTTAGTTATGATTCGTCGTTAAATTGAAGTTTTATCTTTTAGAGATATCAATAACCAGCACCAAATCCTGTAAGAACAGCAACTACGATCAGCACGCACTGTGCAGCGAGCAGAGCGAAGAAGATCTTGAATGCAAGCTTCCAATACTTGTCAAGAGGAACACCACCGAGACCGGCAACAACAGCAGCGAATGCTGTGGGCCAGATAACGTTGGATAATCCGTCACCAAACTGGTATGCAAGAACTGCAACGTCTCTGGTGATTCCAAGAAGGTCTGCCATGGGAGCCATGATAGGCATGGAAACGGCAGCCTGGCCGGAACCTGACGGGATGAAGAAGTTCAGCAGTGTCTGGAAGATTACCATGAAGATCGCGCTGAGCCATTCAGGCAGGTGTGAAAGCGGAAGTGTAAGTCCGTATACTACGGAGTCGATGATGCCGCCCTCTGTAAGGACGAGCTTGACGCCACGGGCAATACCGATCATGATGGCTGCGGTCGTAGCATCCTGGAATCCTTCGACGAAGGTATCTCCGATCTTCTTAAGGTTCCATCTCATGATGATGGCGCAGATGATGGCCATGATCAGGAAGATAGCGCAGATCTGGGAGAAGTACCAACCCCACTTGATAACGCCGATGACTACGAGAGCGATGGTTGCTACCAGGTCAAGGAGAACCAGCTTCTCCTGCCAACCAAAGTGCATGTTCTCGATGTCAGCCTGCTGTTCTGCAGAAGCCTCGCCGATCTCTGTTCCATACAGATAGGAAGCGGTCGGGTCAGCCTTTACCTTCGCAGCATAGCGAAGAAGGATGACAGAAGCGATAGCAACGAGAACAAGGTGGCAGACCAGACGGAAGCCTGTGCCGGACATGTACGGAATCTCCGCAATGCCCTGTGCTACGCCGACGGTGAACGGGTTCATCATTGCTCCTGCATATCCGCAGGCAGCACCGAAAGCGATGGTGCAGACACCTACCAGTGCGTCATATCCCATTCCTACATAAACTGCAGCGAATACGGGGATGAACGGCAGCCACTCTTCGAACATACCGATCGTGGAAGAACCCATACCGATAAGAACGAGGAAGATGGGGATGGTGATAAGTGAGCTGTTGCCCTTGAAGATCTTAAGGAGAACAGCAACTGCTCCGTTGAAGCATCCGGACTTGATGATGAAGAATACGGAAGCGTATGTGATGAATACCAGGAATGAAATATCAGCAGCATTCACCATGCCTTCGTATACCAGCTCGAACATCCTGAAGGGTCCTACCGGACTTACGTCGTCAACGGTGTGATATGTGCCAGCCACGGCAACATTTCTGCCCTGAGCATTCTCCACATAGTCATATGAACCAGCGGGAATGATCCAGGTAAGAATCGTGCAAATTACGATAATGGCGAATAAAATAATAAATACGTGTGGGAGATTTAATTTTTTCTTCTCACCCACTTTTGGGCCTTTACTCATCTCTTTCCTCCTTTCAGATAACAAACAATTTGAGTAATGCAACGAATCATAGAGATATATTTAAAGCCATTAGCTATAAATACCGTAAGTTTAATTGTCAAGGTGCAGTGCGGAAGGCCTCGCGGCCTTCCCTGTTCCGCAAAACACTATCTGCAGAGCAGTTCTATCATCTCTTCGTATAACTTCTGGGTGTCCTCAAGTGACTTGATGGATACGTGCTCATTGGCTTCGTGTGCGGTCACGGGGCCGGGGCCGATTATTATGCGGTCGCCCTCGAAGAAGGAGCCTTCCGTGATCCCGAAGAAGGGAGCGCCGGGGGTTCCGGTCTTTTCCTCGTAGACCTTCACAAGTGCGCTTCTGTTAACGAATGACGGTATGTCGTTTATGATCTCGTAGGATGCATCCACGCCCTCCAGAGCATCATCGATGAATTTCCTGATGATGGGATATTCCCTCTCAGAATCGCAGATCCTGAAGTCCAGATAGACAACGGTCTCGGCGGGTACCTTGTTGATGGAGGTGCCGCCCTTGATGATGCCGATGTTCATGGTAGGATAGGGGATCCCGAAGAAGTCGCTGGGATGCTTCCTGAGTTCCAGCTCGAAATCCATCATTTTGTTCAGGAACCTGACGGCGTTCTTGTTGGAGCTCCTGCCCTCTATGGGAGTGCTGGAGTGGGTGGTGGTTCCCCTGAAGGGAAATATTATCTCCAGAAGTCCCTTGGATCCCACCGCAGGCTTGAAGTCCGTGGGCTCGGCCACCACTACGTGGGGCGGGAACTTGGTTCCGGCATGGACCAGATCCCAGACGCCTTCGAACATGATCTCTTCGTCGTATGTGTGGTAGCAGCGGATGCCCTTGTTAAGGGACTTAAGGTCGGTATTGGCGATGGCAGCCATGAAGCAGGCTGTGCCGCCCTTCATGTCGCAGGAGCCCAGTCCGTAGAGCATGCCGTCTCCCTTGTCCGTCAGAACGTGGGGATCCGTGGTCCAGCCCTCCGTGATATCCACCGTGTCCGAATGTCCCAGGAATCCGATGGCCGGGTCATCGCCGTAGCTTGCGATGAGGACCTGCTTACCGGTCTTCTCATTGGTCATCCTGTCCACAGAGAAATCCAGCTTCCTGTAGAAATCTTCCAGGTAATCCATGAACTCGCGGTTGCATTTGTCCGCAATGGTGTTGATGGCTACCAGATCCTTGAGAATGTCTCTTGCGATCATATCGACCTTTCCTTTTACCCAAAAACCGGCATTTTCGTACAAAATGCCTTTTATACACTTTGTATTATAACAGAATCTGTTAATCCTAACTAAGGGATTTTGCGATTTTTTTGCTATAATACCAAATAATTATGCTATGGTTTTGGCCAAAACCACTCTCATGTTTTCGTAAAACACCCTATGTCCTTCTTCCTTCAGATGGACCCCGTCGAAGCAGAGTTCCAGGGGCCAGGATGAGGCGTCAGCGAAGGCCACGCCAAGATCCGAGGCCACCTCCCGGTACAACGGGGCGAGCCTCTTCATCTCTTCTATGATCCGCTCATCGGTCCAGGTCCCGCGGGTCATGGCGGGAGGGGCGATCAGTATGATCTCCGGCCGGCCCCGGCCTTCCAGGCGCTCCTTCACGTCCGTGATGAACCGCCTCATGGTCTGAGCCACCCGTTCCGCGGTCTCGCCGGGAGACAGACTCAGGCGGATCTGCTCAGCGTAGGCCACCTTTTCCAGCACGTCGTTGGAGCCGAACATGATGGTGATCACGTCCGGCTTCTCGGCCCGGTATATTTCAGACACGTAGTTGGCGTTGAAGGGTATCCCCGCTCCGTTCATCCCCAGGTTCCTGACGGTCACCTCCGGAAGCGCGTTAAGCCGCCCGGTCCAGCGGACGCTGTCCGGGTAGCGGCCGAAGCCTCCCATGCGCGGATCGAACCCGTAGGTGTTGCTGTCTCCGAAACAGGCTATCCGGAGCATCTACTCTTCGTCCCCGCCTGCGGTGTACTCTTCCACGTCGTCGTCTTCCTCGTCTGCGCCGAGGATGGCAGCTTCATAGAACTTCTTGCCGTTCTCCGACAGGAAGCCGAAGGCCTTTGTGGCGGCGTTCTTTACGGTGGATCCGGTCTTGAGTGCGGTATCCTTCACCTGCTGCTTGCGGGCGTCCATCTTGGCCTGGCAGTCAGCGCAAAACGCACCGTCCCCCTCTTCCAGGGGCTTGCGGCACCAGCGGCACACGTAGAAAATGGGCTCGCCGCACTTGGAGCAGTAGTAGTCGTCCGCGGCATAGGTCAGTTTCTTTCTCTTTGCGATGCACTCGGGATTGATGCAGCCTTTGATCTTTTTCATGGTCGTCCTCCTATCTTATCATCGAAATAAGCGGTCTGCCCAGTTCTTTGAGCTGGGTCCGCCGGGCTCTGTAGTCCGGTATGATCTTCTCCACCTCGGCCCAGAAGCGGGGCGAGTGGTTCATCTCTTTAAGGTGGGCCAGTTCGTGGACCACCACATAGTCTCTCACCTCGTCCGGGAGCAGTACCAGCAGGCAGTTGAAGTTCAGGTTGCCCTTGGCTGAACAGCTTCCCCAGCGGGTCCGCTGAGCCCTTATGGAGATCCCGCCGTATTCAAGGCCCATGAGGGCGGCGAAATGCCCCACCCTGGGCGGGATGTCCTTCTTCGCCCATGCTTTGAGCATGGCCAGATCCTTTTCCTCAAAATACTTGCCTTCCCAGATGGATCTGCTCTCCCGGATCTTCGCCAGATGCTTCTCGATCCAGTATCTTTTGGAGAGCAGCAGCTCCCGCACCTCCCGGTCCGGCGTAAGATATGGCACTCTCACCAGCACCTTCCCGTCGTCCGTGATCTGGATGGCGGAGCTGCGCCTTCCGGAACGTTTCACGGTGTATTCAAAATTGAATTCTGAGTTTTTCATAGTTCTGCAGCTTCCCTCATGGCCAGGTTCTCTCTCTTCACCGCCTCCATCATTTCATCGTCGGTGTAAAGTCTGGCTGCCAGAGCCAGCATCAGGTTGGCGGAGTTCAGAAGGGCGCTGTGAACGTTGTCCTTCTTCATCTCGCCGGCAAACTCGGGAGTGTGGATCTTGTAGGGCTTCCCTATGGACATGGTGGGCTGGAAAGCCGGGCAGCAGTAGCTGACGTTTCCAACGTCGGAGGACGCCAGAACTCCTTCCGGCGGATCCACGTAGTCGATGCCCAGGGCGTCCATGCAGTTCTCGACGGCGGTTTTTTGCGCCTGGGTCACGTGAAGGTCATGGTAGGGCGGTCCGGCGAAAACTTCGAACTCTGTCCGGGACATGACGCCGGCGGCCTTGCCCGCCTCCAGAGCCCATTGGGTAATGGGGTTCAGGTCCTTGCGGTAGGGGGCTCTTGCGTAGAACTCCGCCTCGGCGTAATTCGGGATGATGTTGGCCGCGTCTCCGCCCTTGTTGATATTGAACTGGAGGCGCACGTCCGGCTTCATCTGCTGTCTCATCATGTCCACGGCGTCCAGGAAAAGCCTGGCTCCGTTCAGGGCGTTCCTGCCTTCCCAGGGCGCCAGGGCGGCGTGAGCCGACTCCCCGTGCCACTTGAAGACGAATCCGTCTATGGCGCTGCACTCCATGGATGCACAGGTGAAGTAGTTCATGTGTACCATGACCGCGAAATCATAGCCGTCGAACACTCCGTCCTCGGCCATCATGGCCTTGTCTCCCAGGAACTCCTCGTCGGGGGTCCCGATGATGTCCACTCCGAAGTCCAGCTGATCCCTGAGTTCATTGAAAGCCAGGGCGGCCAGGACGCTGGCGCTGCCGCTGGCACAGTGGCCGCAGGCGTGGCCCAGCCCGCGGAGGGCGTCGTACTCGGTGAGAAGACACATCCTGTGCTCCTTCCCGGGGTTGATCACCCCTTTGAAGGCCGTGGGGAACCCATGGAAGGGGTATTCCGTCTCGATCCCGTGCTTCCTGAGAAGATCCACTATCTTCTGTGAACTTTTGAATTCCTGAGCGCTCACCTCCGGCTCGTCGGCCAGAGAGTCGCTGAGCGCTATGGCCTCCCGGGCAAACCTTTCTGCCTGAGCTACCAGGGCTTCCCGGAGGTCGCGTTCTCTTTGCTTCTTATCCATATTACCTCTTGGCGGTAACAGGACTGTACCCTGCTCTCAGGCCTCCCAGGGCTCCAGTCTTACCGGTTCTGTCTCAAGCAGCCTCAGCTGCTCATCATTAAGATACTTCCTGTTTATGATAACTTCGTAAACGTATTCTCTGAAGTATTTCTCGCTTGCAACGAAGTAACCGTTCTTGCCTACGTCCTTGCCCCAGCTGTTCTCGATCTTCCAGCGGTCGGGCTTTCCCTGCTGATCCAGGTTCACTCCCACAAGGATCATGGCGTGGGTGGCCCATGACTGCTTGTAGTCCAGACGGTCCTTCTTCTCCATGGTCCAGTCCATGCCGCCCAGGAGTCCCTGATAGTCGAAACTGTCCGGATCCCAGACGCCCATCTTGCGGTCGCCGAAAGCTCCTGAATCGCAGCCGAACCAGACGGGGATGCCGTCCTTCAGCTGCTTCAGGCTCAGTTCTTCCATCTCCTCCGCCGTAAGGTTCAGAGCGTGCAGGTCCATTCCCGCCTGGCAGCACATGTTGTGGAAAACATAGTACTTGCCGATCTCCATCTTTTCGGTGGGAGCGTTCATCACCGTGACGTACTGGTCCAGGTCGAAGCCCACGTACTTGTCGTAGAATTCCAGAGGCGTCAGGCCGTAGTCTGCGTGGTACTGATCTTTTGCGTCACGGTACTCGAAGGTGAAGGTCTTCACCGGCTCGCCGAAGACTATGCACTCTGCCTTGTAGACAGCTGCCATCATATGGTCCTTGGCCTCTTCCAGAGCGGCGCGGTCCGCGCCCTCTGCCCTAAGCTTCCTCAGCTGTGCAGCGTAGCTTCTGATGGTGTTGTTCAGGAGCTTCATGAACTTCTCAGTGTGAGAGCTCTGGTAGGATTCCGGCATGACGTACTTGGGCACCAGACCGTATTTTTTGATGAGTTCCACGGCCTGCTCCCAGTATCCGCCGTCGGTGAAGCCGAAGGTCAGCAGGTGCTCCACGATGTGTGCGTCCAGCTTCTCGTCGGCGTTCTCGATGATCATCTCCAGATAGTTGTTGGTCTTCTCCAGCTTGTCGTAGAAGGCCAGGTAGTTCTCGGAAAACTCGAACTCCTCCACTCCCAGTTTCTCCGCAGCCACCTCTCTGAGAATATTCATGACCGCGAACATCCAGCACCTGCCGGATTTTTCCTGGGCGGTGATGCCGTTGGTCTTCACTTCTATGGTGAAGTCTCCCATTAGGCGGGCGGCGTTCATGGGTATATATGCCAGATCCGCCAGTTCCGTCTTGGCCATGGCCGCGTTGGCCGCCCTGGCCGCCGGGTCTGATTCGAATCCCTGTCTGTATCTTTCCAGCTGTTCAAATGTTAGTTCCTGCACGATATGCCTCCTTAATCTCTCCCCGGCCCCTCTGGGCCGCGGATCATCGTTTGGCTTATTATATCAAAAAACCCGCACTTATGCACATAAATATGAAGGGGGGACATTTCTGTCCCCCCTTGTATCTTCTTTTGCCGGTGTCTTCGGCTTATCTGAGCTCGCCGTCCACGATCAGTCTTGCCACATAGGATGCGCAGTATCCCACCACCTCGGCGTCCTTGGGAGTGCCGTCGTGGTCGTTGTAGGCCTTGAGGCCCTCGGGTGTTTTCCAGTCATAGACTGCGCCCATGTTGTGGGTCAGCACCTGGCTGCAGAGGATGCCTTCGTACCTCTCTCTGAAGATCTCCACGAATTCGCGGATCTTGGCGTGTACCGGGTCGTAGACTCCGGTCCAGTCGTCGATGGTCCTTCCCTTGAAAAGGCTGATGCAGAAAGCTACTGCGTTCAGCGCGCCGCAGGTCCCCTCCAGGCAGCAGCCGCAGCCGCCGGCCAGGCCGAATCCGGCCTTGATCATCTCCGGGGTAAGTCCCATGTCGGGGAAGGTCAGGTAAAGTCCGTTGAGCACGCTCTGCATGCAGTTTCCGTAAAGTGACTCTGTCCTGTGGGCCTCATCGTAGGCCTTCTGTACCAGAGCGTCTTTTTCTTCCTGAGGAAGAGCATAGTAATCTTTCATCTTTTGCCTCCTTGATGTCCTTCCTGGTCTCAGGTACTTAGCAGATGGTCTTGCCGCCGTCAGCAACGAAGTTGCAGCCGTTTACGAAGCTGGCCTCGTCGGAGCAGAGAAAAGCCACACAGTTGGCCATCTCCATGGGGCTTGCGGGACGCTCCATGGGTCCGAGGACGATGTTGTCAGTGGGATCGTCGAAGCCGTTGCCCTTGTAGGACTCCATGACTTCTCTGTACATGCCGGTATCAACCCAGCCCGGGGAGATGGAGTTGATCCTTACGCCGTTGACGCCGTTCTCTGCGGCAGCGGTCTTGGTGATCTCGATGATGGCAGCCTTGGATGCGCCGTAGGCCACCTCGAAGGTGTATCCGAACATTCCGGAGCAGGATCCGAAGTTGACGATGGCTCCTTTGCCCTTGGCCTGCATGATGGGAAGTGTGTAGTGCATCATGAGAAGTGTGCCGAAGAAGTTGATGTTCATGATCTTCTTCATGTCCTCATACTTGTATTCCTCGATCCTTGCGGTGGGTCCCTGGATGCCTGCGGTGTTGACCAGAATGTCAACTGTGCCGAAGTGAGCGACTACCTTCTCCACAAGGCCTCTGACCTGCTCTTCATCGGCAAGGTCGCCTGCCAGGCAGAGAACTCTCTCCTTGTCGAGGCCCAGTTTCTCAACTGTCTTCTCGCAAAGCTCTTCTCTGATGTCCAGGAGCGCTACCTTGGCTCCGTTGTCATAGAATTTTTTGACGCAGGCCGATCCGATGCCGCCGGCTGCTCCTGTTATGATCGCCACTCTGTCCTGAAAATCCATATTAATCCTCCTTGAATGTCATCAGTTTCGATTTCGATTATTCCCTGTATATGAAATATACTTTATAGACTGTTACATGGCCGTGGTCTCGTCGAATTCCTTCTTCATGGCCTCGACGAATTCAGGCTGTGTCAGCACGTCTTCAGCTGTCATGACGAAAGCTTCCGCCACCAGCTTCATCTGCTCATAGGCGTAGTCTGTGTCTGCCGCCACGCAGAACTCATTGGTGTGGATGCCCACAGCCGGATCTCCGGTGACGTCCCAGAGCTGGTGGATGGTGGGGCAGCAGTAGCTGACGTTTCCGATGTCCGAGGAACCGCCGAAGTCCACATGTCTGATAGGTGTCTCCGGGGCCACCTCTCTCAAGTGAGCCATCGATCTCTCAGAAAGGGTCTCGTTGGTGTGGAGGTCATCGTAGTAACCCTCGAAGTTGGTTATCTTCACCTCACATCCGGTGGCGAGAGCGGCGCCTCTGGCGCAGTTCTTGATCTTTTCTGAGAATCCGTGCACGTACTTGGATGTGTTGGCGCGGATGTAGAAGTCGCAGCTGGCGTAGTCCGGGACCGCATTTCCCACGGTACCGCCGTTGGGGATGATGCCGGAAACTCTGGCGTCGGGGGTCACGTGCTGTCTCAGGGCGTTGATCCCGTTGAAAGTCTCGATCACCGCGTTCAGAGCGTTGACTCCGTCCCAGGGAGCCGTGCCCGTGTGGGCGGACTTTCCGAAGAACTCGAACCTCTGGGAATCCAGGGCGGCCATCATTCCGCTGGGAGCGTGGCATCCGAAGGGATGTCCCATGATGGCGCAGGCCAGGTCGTCATAGTAGCCCTGCTCAGCCAGGATGCACTTGGCGCCCATTGTCTCCTCCGCAGGTGAGCCGATGACTCTCACCTCTCCGCCGTACTGGTCCACCGCATCCTTCATGGCGATGGCGGTCAGGCAGGCAAGGGTGCCGATCAGGTTGTGACCGCAGGCGTGGCCCAGGCCGCGAAGAGCGTCGTACTCAGCGGGGAATCCGATGACCGGGCCCGGCTTCTCGCCCTTGTAGGATGCGATGAAGGCCGTCTCCAGTCCGCAGACCCCCTTCTCCACCGTGAAACCGTGGTCCTCCAGAAGTCCGGTCAGTCTGGCGAAAGCCTGGAACTCCTGGTTACCCAGTTCGGGGTTCTCGTGGATGAAGTGCGCCGCCTCCCTTATCTCGGGAAATACTGCTTCGATACGTTCTTTAGGACTTTTCATCTGAATGACTCCTTTCGTATGGCGGGCCCTGCCCGCGCAAAAGATCCGTTCCGGACCCTTAAGCTTTACCAAGTACTTCCACGTACATTCCGGCTTTTTCCCGGAACACGCGGCCGATCTCCTCCACTCTCTCGTCCGAGGGCGGTTCGAACTGGATGGGGTCTCCTCCGATGTTGCGCTTCTTGGAAGCGCCCAGTGTGTGATATGGAAGCAGGGTGACTCGCTTAAGCCCGTTCTCCCTGTAGAATTCTGCCGTACGCTCTATGATGCTGTCGGTATCGTTGACGCCGTGGATCAGGGGCATGCGCATCCAGATCTTTTCTCTCAGTTCCGGATCTCCGGCCAGGGTCCTGAGATTCTCCAGGATCGGGCCGTTGTCCACTCCGGTGTACTCTCTGTGAGTCTCCGGGTCTATGGACTTCATGTCGTAGAGCACGTATTCCAGGTTGGGATAGGAGGCCAGTCTCATAAGGTCCTCAGTCCTTCCCAGTCCCGATGTGTCGAGACATACCTTGATCCCTCTCTCCCCTGCCAGCCTGATGAGCTCCTCGGCGAAGGCCGCCTGAGCCAGAGGCTCTCCGCCGGACACGGTCATGCCGCCTCCGGTATGGTCGTAGAAGGATTCGTCCTGTCCCACCTTGGCCATGACCTCTTCCGGGGTCATCCTCTGAGCAACTGCCTTGAGGGCGTTGGCGGTGCAGTTGTCCGCGCACTTCAGGCAATGATCGCAGAGCTCCCAGTCGATGACGATCTGGCCGTTCTCGTCGGCGGACACCGCCCCTCTGGGGCAGACACCGATGCAGTAGCCGCAGTGGATGCAGCTGTTGGGCATCCTGATGAGCTGCTGGTCAAAGCTGATGAGCTCAGGGTTGTGACACCACTGGCAGTTCAGGGGGCAGCCCTTCAGGAACACAGTGGTCCTGATGCCGGGGCCGTCCTCGGTGCTGAACTTCTGGATGCCGCCTACCAGTGCGGATATGTTGTTTTTTGGGTCGTCTGTATTGTTGTGCATTGGGTTTTTTGCGAAATATATGGTCATTTCTCTCCGATAATATTGTATTTCATACCCGCCCCCTTCTCAACTCAAAACTTGTTACAAAACGTTATTTTGTTGCTTAAGAACCTGATTTGTGGTATTGTTTGGATAGCAAAAAAATCGATTTTATTGCCCGGAGGAGAACGACATGCTTCTTGAAAAATCTTCCTACTCAAACGACTTTCCGCTTCAGATCCGTGTCATGCAGGTAAAGGACTATCCTCTTCACTATCACCAGGACATCGAGCTGGTCTACGTCCTGGAGGGAGAGGTGCTTCTCAGAAGCGGATACTGCACATACAGCCTCCACGAGGGTGATCTTTTCTGCAATAACGGTCACGAGGTGCACTCCATCAGCTCCGCCACCGGAGACAACGTGGTCTGCTCCATCAAGATCTCAAACAGCTTCTTCA
The DNA here is from genome assembly GCA_016284485.1 of Bacillota bacterium. Taxonomy (GTDB): domain Bacteria; phylum Bacillota; class Clostridia; order Peptostreptococcales; family Anaerovoracaceae; genus RUG754. Next base: position 24,542 of record JAEEOX010000136.1, read on the forward strand.
CCCAGTACTTCCCCAAGCTGTCACATTCAAGCTACAGGACCTACTCCAAGGTACCACATGACGAGAGATACGACACGCTGAGGCGCTTCTACCTCACCATTCTTCATGATTTCCTGAAGAAGAATTTCGATTACAAAAAACAATGCATATATCAGATGAACGAGATGATCAAGTACCTTAACAAGTACTTCAATCTCTTCTCCGTGTCCGATAAGATCGTGGTGGGCTTCGAATCCAGCAACCAGATCACCATAGACCGCATCAGCCGGATCACCGACTACATATACGCAAACTATGCCGACAAGATCACTCTCCAGAATCTGTCCGAATCGGAGCACCTGTCCCCCTTCTACCTGTCCCACCTCATCCACGAGTACACAGGCATGAGTTTCAGGGACTTCCTCTGCTTCGCCAGAGCTGAGCGCTCCGAGATCGCCCTCCTTGAGACCGACAAAAAGATCAGCGCCATCGCCAAGGAATCCGGCTTCTCCACCACCGCCTACTACAAAAAATACTTCGAGCAGTGGTTCGGTCACTCTCCCGAGGAACACAGGGTGCTCTGCCGCCCCGAGATCTCCGGGCCGGATCATCCCGGCAGCATGAAGGACGTGCCCCTCAGCAAGGCCGTCGCCCTCACCGAGAAAATGCTCTCGCTGATCACGTCCCAGGACGTGGCCAGCTCCCATATCTCCAGAGCCAAACTGGACCTGGACATCTCAGGCCAGGGTGAGACCGCCACTTCCCTGAGGCCGGTGTTCACCGTGAACATCACCGATGAAGACTACGAGATGCTGGGGAACTCCATCCCCTCCATTCTCCGGGAACTTCTGGGTGACGCGGAAGCCAAGATCAGCATCCCCGAGAATCAGGTGAGCCAGCAGGGCGGCCTGGCAGATCTCCTTAGGGAAAGCGGCTTCAGCATCACCGCATCCCACACCCTGCAGCCCCAGAGGGAACAGGCGCCACACTACGGCAACGACACCTGCATGGCTCCCATCCACGTTCTCAAAAACTATCTCTTCGGCATGAACGATGAGATCAGGATCCGCTTCAGAGATCAGGGAGACGTGGGCATGATATTCAAGGGTCAGAACGGAAGTCTCACCTCCGGATGCATCCGCAAAACACTGTTTTTCGGCTATCAGTTCCTTTCATTCATGAAGGGCGATCTGCTGTCGCTGGGTCCCAACCACGCAGTCATGAAACTGGAGGGCGAGAGCCCTGCCTACATGGCCCTGGTCATGAACTACGACGAGCGGTCCGAACGCCTCATGGACGTCAGTTCCACAGTCTACCAGGCCTATGACGCCATCTCCGGCTGCATGGACGAACTGGAAGCCAACCTGACATTCCCGGTGCTCCCGGGCACCTACTACGCCGCCAGATACCTGATCAACGACTCCGCGTCCATCTTCGGCCTCATGGGCAAGGTGGGCTTCCCCGAAACAGGCCGCGACGTCTGGGATCCCTTCAGGCGCCTGATATCCGGAAGCCACAAGAGCGAAACAGGCCTCTACAATTTCAAGGATACCGCCAACCTCAGCTTCAACCTGCGCGGCGTTGGCATGGAGATCATGATGCTGAGACTGAAGGAAGAATAAATATGACTTGTTCACTAACCGGCCTCTGTGTGGGGCCGGTTTTTTTGCGCAAAAAAACTCCGCCCGCAGGCGGAGTTTTCACATCTCACAGATCAGTTGAAATTGTACTGGGTCACTATGGGCTCCCTTCCCTGAGTCTTGTCGTTGAAGTACTCGTAGAGGCTGATGCCCAGGAAGGATCCGCTGATGTTCACGATGTTGTTGAAGCCGTTGCCCTGGAGGCAGCAGATGGAGTAGTAGCTCCTCTGGCTGGAACGGCAGTGAACGTATACCGGCACGTCCCTGGGGATCTCGTCCAGGCGTTCTCTCAGCTGGCTCAGCGGGATGTTGTGGGCGCCCTTGATGTGGCCTGAGGCGTATTCGCTCTCCTCGCGGACGTCCACGATGTAGGCGCCGGACTCCACCAGCCCTCTGACATCACTGACATGCACCTGGGTGTACCTGCCGTTCAAAACATTCAGTGCCACCAGTGCTCCGAAGTTGACCACGTCCTTCGCGGTGCTGAAGACAGGTGAATAGCAGAGTTCCAGTGTCTTCAGGTCCTCAAGTGTGGCGCCCATGGTGATCATGGCTGCGATGACGTCGATCCTCTTGTCAGCCTCGCCCTTGCCAATGGCCTGGGCACCCAGGATCTTGCCGGTGGGCACCTCAAAGATCAGCTTGAAGGCCATGTAGTGGCTGTCGGGCATCATTCCCACCTTGTCGTTGGGGAAGATCATGACCGAGTCGAAGCTGTAGCCGGCCTTGGCAGCGGTCTTTTCGTTGAGGCCGGTGGATGCCGCGTTCTGGCTGAATACCCTGACGCAGGAGGATCCGATGAATCCTTTGTAAGTATTGCTGATACCATACATGTGGTCTGCCGCAGCTCTGGCTTCCCACTGGGCGGGGCCTGCCAGGGCGAGACGTCCGGGCTTGTGGGTCAGCATGTTGAAGATCTCGATGGCGTCACCCACAGCGTAGATGTCGGGGTCTGAAGTCTGGAAGTTATGATTCACCTTGATGCCGCCGGTCTCTCCGATCTCCAGGCCGGCGTCCTTTGCCAGACCGGTCTCGGGAGCCACGCCGATGGACATGATGACGCAGTCCGCGGGCACCCGGAACTCCTCCTTCTCGCCGTCAGCACCGGTCCTGACCGCCGTTACCGCACCGTCACCTATGGCCGTCACCGTGCTGGAAAGGTGGAGGTCTATGCCGTTGTCGTCCAGTTCTTTGTGGAGGATCTGCACCATGTCGTAGTCGAAGGGCGCCATGATCTGATCGAGTCCCTCGATGAGGGCCACCTTCTTCCCGGCCTTCACCACGTTCTCCGCGGTCTCGATGCCGATGAATCCGCCGCCCACCACCACGACGTTCTCCACCTCGGGTCTGTCGATATAGGCTTTGACCCTGACGATGTCTGTGACGTTCCTGATGCTGAACACATTGTCCCTGTCGATCCCCTGGATGCTCTTTGGCATGATGGGTCTGGCGCCGGGAGCGAGGACCAGCTTGTCATAGCTTTCCTCGTAGGTCTCGCCGGTAATGTGATCGCTGACCGTCACTGTCTTGCGGTCGCGGTTGATCTTGGTGACCTCACTCATGATGCGGGCCTCGATGTCGTGGGAACGCTTGAAGGCGCCCGGCGACATGAGCACCAGGCTTTCCTGCCTGGGAACCACGTTTCCCAGATGGTAGGGAAGAGCACAGTTGGAGAAGGAGACGTGCTCGCCTCTCTCAAACATGACGATCTCGGCCTTGGCGTCCAGTCTGCGCACCCTGGCGGCAGCTGATGCTCCGCCGGCCACTCCGCCTACTACTACTAATTTCATACAGTTCCTCCTGTTGCAAAATATCTAAAGCCGTTTGTTTACTTTCGGGGATATGATCAGCCGCGCACCGACGTGCGCAACGCTAAAGGCTACTCCAGGGGTGCCTGCAGCACCTTGCTGAAGACCTCGTAGTTGCGATTGATCCAGGAACCTTTCTTCACCGCGAAGATCACGCTCCTGAAGTATTTTGCGTAGTCCTTCTCCAGGAGAACGTACCTGAAGCAATCCGACACCAGCGCGGGCGGATTGTTGAAGGCGCCGCAGCCGAAGGCTCCGAGGATCAAAACGTCCGCGTCGTTCTCAATGGCCGCCTCCAGGATGTTCACGATCCTGGAATCGAAGGCCTCGACCAGCTGGCCCCTGGGCACCGGCCGGGTCTTCTCGGGGTGCAGATGCGGGGCTGCGCAGGTGATCACGTCAGTCCTGAACCAGTCCTCACGGGCTTTCAGGCTGTAGTCGTCGTTTTTGAACACCGTGACCCCGGGGCTGTAGATCAGATTGTCCGTGCCCAGGTCCCCGGTATTCCTGCGGTTCCAGCCGTAGTAGTTCTCAATGAAGTAGCGGCGGGTTATGGCGTTGTAGAGATTGCTTGTCCTGCAGAGGTCCTCCTCCTGGGCCCTGGAGCCGCGCTCCACTCCGCCGCCCGGGTTATATGCGTTGGCGAAGTTCAGCACACAGATCCTGCCCTCGCCCACGTGGAGGGCGGCCTCCTGGAAGGTGCTCCTGTCGGTGACCGTGATGTTGAACTCCTGGTTCTTCACGGTCCTGTTCTCAGCCCGGAAGCCCTGGCGGTACATCCAGGACTTTCTGGTGGTCTCCTCGGTGAGCGCAGCAAGCTCCGGATCCTCTTTGATCAGCGCCTG